>JACRDW010000139.1 GCA_016212785.1 Methanobacteriota archaeon
GGAAATCTTCGGTCGCTCCCTTTTCTAAAGAAAAGTTTTAATAAGTTGACTCCGATAGTTCCATCAATACGCCTCTTCTCAGCGTAAAGCCGTGAAGAGCGGCGCTTGCTGCCGCAAATGCGCTCGTTGCGTAGCAACGAAAGCATGAGCGACACCCGTATACTCGCTCTTACAGAGCGAATGCCTCGGTAGCTCAGCCTGGTGGAGCGCCTGCTTGGTAAGCAGGAGGTCGCGGGATCGTAGCCCGCCCGAGGCTCTTATCAATTAGAAAACCCTAGGGAAAAGTATATTCTGTATCTGTTCTTTTTGGGGTGATAGACCTTTTTCTTACAAGAAAAAGGGCTATGCCCACGCCGGGATTTGAACCCGGAACCTACAGGTCCGAAGCCTGTTGCTCTGTCCGTTGAGCTACGTGGGCTTGTTGCGTAAGCAAGACCGCAATACTATTGCGCCTACCTTCGGTATTGCGTAAGACTTAATACTATGTGATTAAAAAGATTGCCGTCATGAAACTGCGCAAAACTGCAAAGGGCAGATATTTCATTCTCCTGCCGGAGGATTTAATCAGGGTTATAAAGTGGAAGGAAGGGGATGAAATCGAGGCTGTGGTAGGCTCGGAGGCTTCTGCAAGAAAAGAGGACATCATTCTAAGGAGGAAATGAAATTTTCTAAATCTTTTCTGTAGGGCAAGCTTTCTCTCGCACCGACTTTGCCTATGCAGAGAGAGGCAACTTTATTCCCGAGCTTTCCGCAGGTTTTCAGGTCCTTTTCCAGCAGCAGGCCGTACAAAAATCCTGCTGCGAATGCATCGCCTGCGCCGGTCGTGTCCACGACTTTAACTGGATAAGCCTCGATTTCGTGAGATTCGCTAGAGCCGGCGACAAAGCAGCCCCTGTGCGCAAGGGTTACGACGACGAGCTTTGCTCCCAGCTCAAGCAGCATTGGTGCCCCTCTCCTATAATCTTTTCCGGTTATGAGCTCGATTTCCTCCTCATTGAGAAATATAACAAAGCTTTTCTCTATCATCTGCTTTAAATTTTCGAGGCGTTTTCTGGCATAGAGCATGCCTGGGGAAAAGCTGATTTTTACGCCGCTCAGTTTATCAAGCAGCTTTTTCTGCGCCTGGTAGGAGCGCTCTCCAACAAAGGAAGAGAGGTGAAGAAACTTTGCCTGCCTTGCATAGCTCAGATTTGATTCGTTTATTTGCAGCTCGTCGTTAACGCCAGGATATGCGTACAGAGCTCTTTCGCCTGAGCTATCTACGAAACCCAGTATTATCCCTGTTCTCCCCTTTGACCTCGCTATTCCTTTTATGTCCACTCCCTCTTTTTCCAAATCCTTCAGGATAAGCTCGCCTTCTCTGTCGCTGCCGATTTTTCCGATGAACCCGACTCTCATGCCAAGCCTCGCAAGCGCTGCTATTGTATTCGCTGCGCTGCCGCCGGGACTCTCCTTCAGAGAAATTATGGGAATTTCTTCTCCGCCTCTTGCAATTTTTTCTACGATGTAGAGCTTATCCAAGTTCAGAGCTCCAACGCCTATTACGTCCATCATATTCCAACCTGCTTGACAGCTTCCTCGATTCCGGTCATCACGAACTGCACCGCTATGGCAGAGAGCAGCAACCCCATTATCCTGACCACAACCCTCGTGCCAGTTCGCCCAAGAATTTTGAAGAGATAGTCTGATCTGGCTAGAATGATGTAAGAAACCAGAAAAACAAGCAAGATGTCTGCAATTAAAATTATTTCGTTTGTCAGGGTTTTCGCTGAATTGAAGAGCACAATTCCGGTAGTTATTGCTCCCGGTCCTGTTAAAAGAGGAACTGCCATAGGAGTTACCGTAACATCTTCCCTGACCCTTGCTTCGTCTTCTTCCTCCACAGAGCTCTCTGTTTTCGTCCTTCTTCCAAACAGCATTTCAAGGGAAATTATAAACAGCAGTATGCCTCCTGCGATTCGAAACGAGTACATCTCTATTCCCAGAAACTGGAATATGTAATTGCCCAGCAGGGTGAAAACTACCAGCACGACTGCTGCAATCACGACCGCTTTCTGGACCATTGATTTGCGGTTTTTTGCTTCAAAATTCTCGAGTATTGAAACGAAAATCGGAACATTTACGATGGGGTCAACTATTATAAATAGAGCAATAAACGAATACACCGCATAGTTTATGTCCATGCTAATCACTCTGCAGGCGATAACTTAAACTTTATTCCTGCGCATCACGAGGAAATAGTACAAGAGAACCCCGGCTATGAGCAGTGAGAAGGTGACTGCATAATTGGAAGGATTGGTCAGGTGCTCATAAGCGTTTTGGAGGACTTTCCCTGCTTTAAACTTCGAAGGGTCGTAGAATTCCTCCAGGATTTGCGCTTCCAAATAAAACCGCAGGAAGGAACCTGCGCCAGTATACCAAGAGAACAGCGCCGGGCTGTACCTCATGCCTCCCGCGATAACAGAAATAGGCTTGCTCGGAAAGAAAGGAATCAGCCTTGCCAGGAAGAGAGTCCAGCTGCCGTATTTTTTGAAGAATAGTTTACCCTTCTCTATTTCCCTTTCCTGGATATGTATAATTTTCAGTCCGAGGTAGCCGATGAGGTAATCAATCAAGGCTCCGAGAGTAACAAAAACCATGCCGAGTACAGCGATGCTTAAAGCTGAAAGTTTAATGGACATTCCGTAAACTATGCTGAGTTCTAGCGGCACTACCCCGAAGGCAGTGTCAAGCACGATGAGCAGTATGAGCACAAGCAGGGGCTGCTCCTTAATAATATCAACTATCGCAAGCATGCTACCGCTTAATGCTTCATGCTTATAAATAACTTTTCGCAAATAATAAGCATGGATTTAGATAAACTGATAGCTGTTCAGAATAAACTGGCGAGGGGGGTAATTTTAGAAGACAGATTCGGGGAGATTGAAAAAATTGCGGGCTGCGACGCTGCGTACGACGGAGATAGAGCATTCTCGGCTGCTGTCGTTTTAGATTATGCCGCACTGGAAGTAATCGAGGAAAGCGTGGCAGAAAGCAGAGTTACATTTCCGTACATTCCAACCTTTTTAGCTTTCAGAGAAACGAAGCCGCTGATGAAAGCGATTGAGAAATTGAAAAACAAATTTGACGTCCTGCTTTTAGACGGTCAGGGCATAGCGCATCCCCGCGGCCTGGGAATCGCATCCCATCTCGGCGTTGCATTGAATGTTCCAACGATTGGAGTTGCGAAGCGCATTCTGTGCGGCGAGGTGAGAGGAAAAATACAGCCGAACAAACCTGCGCAGATATTTTATAACGGAAGGCACGTAGGTTATGCCCTGCAAACTAAGAAAAATACCTCGCCGCTCTACATAAGCCCGGGCACTGGAGTATCTCTGGATTCGTCTCTGAAGATAGTTGTGCACTGCATAAAGAAGCACAAACTTCCCGAGCCGCTCAGACTTGCGCACAACTTGGCGCTACTGAAGCGAAAGAGGGAAAGGGTTAAATATGCAAGTGCGATGTGATAAAAATCGAGAGAATGAAAGCGATTTTAATTTTGCTGTTTGTGGTATTAATTCCAGTCGTAAGCGGGGCTGAATTAAAGGGGCAGGTCGTAATAAACACCTATCACAATGCCCAGAATGAAGACCTTGACTACAAAGTTCAGACGCTCACCGACCTTCTTAAATCCGGGAATTTTAGCGTAAAGGAAGTAAAGGATAGACCCCTATCCTATACTCTGCTCAAGAATTACGATGTTCTAGTTCTGCTCACGCCCACCAGCTACTTCACCGACGGAGAGATATCGGATGTGCTGCGCTTTGCCCAGGAAGGCGGCGGCGTGCTGCTGATCGGCGAATCAAACGAGTATCCCACGCACAGAATCGGCAACGTAACGCAGTACTTCAATGCGGATTACCTGAACACGCTCTCCAAAAAATTTGGAATATCCTTCAATAGGGATACTCTGTCAGAGAAGAGGGACGGCAGAATAGTGCACGACGTCGCAATATCGAATTTTGAAAAGCACGCTATAACAGAAGGAGTGGGAAGCCTCAACTTGATCGTGGCGGCGACTTTAACTCTATCTGGCAAAGCTGTCAAGATAGCGTCGGGCGGCGATACTGCGTACTCCCAGGTATACGATATCGTTTCCTATCCTCCGGTTGCTGCTGTATCCCGCTACGGCTACGGGCGCATCGCAGCGGTGAGCGATACCGAGGGCTACATCCAGTATGAAAATAAATTCCTGCTAAATGCCTTTAACTGGCTGAGTATTAAGTCAAAGCTTACGGAAGCGAGCGCATACCTGGGCAACGGAACGCAGCTTCTGTCGCTCGACGAGTACAGCGGCGCAAAGTTGAAACTTGAAAGCGCTCTGAGCATTTACACATCGCTGGAAATAGGCGAAAAGGTGAACGAAACAAGGGCTCTCGTAGCAATATGCGACAAGGGTATAAATGCAAATTCCCTGATGCAGGCAGCATATAGGCATTACGAAAATAAAAATTATACGGAAGCGAAGGCGAAATTTGAGGACGCAAACAAGCTCTACATGGAATTGAACAACGCTGCAAAAATCGAGGAAAGCAAAAACATGATTGAAAAGTCAGCCCAGTTTGTGGGCGGCATTTCTCAATTTAGTGAGGCTGTAAAATATTTCGATGTGGGAGAGTATGCAAAGGCAAGAGAAGCCTTTGAAGAGGCAAAGAAAAAATTTGCAGCACTCAACAATGCGGAGATGGTCAAAAAATCAGAGGAAATGATATTAAAATCCAGCAAGGGCAGCGAGGCACTTGGTTTATTCGCCCTCGGAAGCGAGCAGTTTAAAAGCAAGGAGTTTGCAAGGGCGAAGGCTACGATTTCTCAGGCAAGGCAGATGTTTGCTGACCTCGGAAATTCTCAGAAAGTCCAAGAACTGCAGAATTTTATAGAAAAAATAGAAAAGTACATGCTGGCATATTCAAAGTATGCCGAGGCAGAGGCAGCTTTTAATAAGGAGGAATATGAGAAAGCCAGGGATGCTTTTTCTGGTGCCAAGGTGCTCTTCGCAGAGCTGGGCGATGACGAGATGAGCAGGAAGTCCGGCGAGATGGCGGAAAAAAGCATTTCAGAAATAAAGGAGAGAACGAGGGTGAGGACTGCGATTGTGGCTGGAATTCTGGTCTTGCTTGCATGCGGCGCAATTTTTGTATGGTGGACCGGCAGGCAGAGGAAGCTGGAAAAAGCTCCGAAAGTTAAGGTTACTGGAAAGACAGCTAAAATAAAGGAAATAGAAGGGGAACTAAAAAAACTCGAGCTGCGCTATGCGCAGGGCGGACTGTCCAAGAAAGAGTACGTAAATACAAGAAGAAATCTGGAAGAAAAAATAGAAGCAGAGGAGCAAAAAATAAAGAAGACATTCTTTAAATGAGGTGACAAAATGCAGCTTCAGGTCGACCCTGTTGTATTGAGAATAATCGAAGTGGCAGTGCTGGCAGTGGTTTTTTTCATAATCTACTTGTATGCGCTTTCCAAGGTGAAGGCGTATGCCAGAGAAAACGACATACCCCTGCAAAAAGCGAGGAGCCTTATGAATACAGCCAAGGCAATAGTGCTTGCGTTGTTCATTTTCGTCGCACTGCACATCGGAGGCGCAATAACCAATTTAGCTCTCTCAACGAGCATCATCGGCGCTGTGCTTATACTCGTTTCTCAGAGCTTCCTCAGCAGCTTCGTTTCCGGTATATATATAGTTGCCTCGAAACCTTTCACCTACGGAGACAGAATCGAAGTCGGAGAATACATAGGAGACGTCCAGGACATTGGAATTATAAACACCAAAATAAAAACTCCGAATAACGAAATCATTGCGATACCGAACTCAATTTTTTTGTCTAAAGAAATTAAAAATTATGACATCTTCGGCTCTGAAGTGGTTGTAGAACTCGAGGACATAAGCATAAGCTACGACTCTGACCTGAAAAAAGCAAAAGCCCTAATCTTGGACATACTCAAGAGCCATGCAAAGGAAAATCCGCACATGCTGCGCGAACCTGAGCCGAGAGCGACTACAGGCAAGTTTGGAGATTCCGCAATTCTCCTGAAAGTCAAATTTTACATAGACGACGTCAGAGTAAGAGGAATAATTTCTTCTGAAATAAGGGACAGAATAAAAAGCGCATTCGATGCCAACGGAATAGAAATACCACTCCCGCACAGAGTCGTTTACATGAAAAAGTAGGAGAGCGCTAAAATGAAAATAATGGTCGTGGACGACGAGCCGGACATCGTTGTTATCGTAGGGGAGATGCTCAGAAAAGCCGGCTATGGTGTTATAGAGGCGCGCAACGGAAGAGAGTGCCTGGAAAAGCTGAAGAAAGAAAAGCCGGATTTAATCTTGCTGGACGTGATGATGCCGGACATACTGGGCTGGGACGTGTGCAAGAAAATCAAGGAAGACGAGATGACGAAGTCAATTCCGGTCGCAATGCTTACGGTCAAATCCACAGACGAAGATAAGGAAAGGAGCTTCAAGTATGCGCACTGCGATGCGCACATAAACAAGCCGATTATAAGGGAAAAGCTGCTGAGCACTGTAGAATGGTTGCTGAAAAACATTCCAAAAAAGAGCTTGAGGTAGGGGAATAAATGAAGGAAAAATTCCCTAAGAATTACACTTTGCTGCTCTCCGGTCCTCCAGGAGTTGGGAAGTTCGAGTACTGTCTGGATTTAGTCAGCTACTATCTCCAGAAAGACGAGAACGTAATTTACATTACAACCGAGCAGAGTCCCAACGATATAAAGGCGAGGACAAAAAAAATTGGTCCGACCCTGGAGGAATACGAGAGCAGGAAATTAATATTCATCGACTGCTTTTCTTGGTCTGTAGGAGAGAAGTACGAGGGCAGTTTTTCCATAGACAATCCTGCAAATCTCAATGAAATAAGCATTAGTCTGGATAAGGCCGTTAAGAAACTCGGCAAGCCTGTCAGGATTTTTTTTGATTCCATATCGCCGCTTTTTCTGCACAATGCGCAGAGTGCCATGAGTAAGTTTTTCCAGGTGCTGTCCTCGAGGGTTAAGTCTGACTACGGATTTATACTTTATACCCTGCAGGACGGGGTGCACGAACCGCAGCTTGTGAATACACTTGTTTATCTAGTAGACGGCTTTATTCAGATGGAATTTGGAGAGGGGGAGCGTTTAGAAAGGAAGCTGCGAGTACACCACCTGAGGGGCATCCCCTCTGACCCGAGCTGGATGCGGTTTGAGATTAAGAACGGGTTTAAATTACTTGAGTGACAGGACCTCTGCCAGTTTCTCTGCATCCACCGGCAAGAAAACGTATTTATACTGAGGTATCTCGACTCCGCTTGGTGTTTTGTAGTAGTCCGTCCATCCCGGCAGCTCCCCAAACTCCGTCTTCCAGGTTGGGTCGAGTATAATCCAGGTGCGCCCCATGATTTCATATCCCTTGAATTTAAACTTCGCCTTAGCCCACTCGTTCTCGTCTCTGACCACCAGTGCTTGATGGAAGAATTTGTTCTCCGCATCGTAGATGAGCAGCATGCCTGCTTCATATCCTTCGATTTCAAGCAGCGCAGCAAGCAGCATTGCCTTGTCCTCGCAGTCCCCCATTCCGTAGGCAAGGGTCTCCAGAGGGAATCTGGGATAGTCGCTCTCTTCCAGATAGGTTATGTTGTTAATCACATAGCTGTTGAACATCCTTGCATTTCTCTCTCTTACCGCCTCTCTGTATCTGGGTATTTTTTCTCTCCCTGCTAAACTTTCATAGCCCGGTATTTCTCTTATAATCTCCCTGAGTTTTTCTGCACTGAGCTTCGAAGCATTGGCTTTGAACTTTCCTCCGTTTTTTATCTCTCTCTGGCCGGTGTCGTGCAGCACCATCATCGCATAGAAACTGACTACGTCCCAGTAGGAGTATCTGAATTTATCGAAATACTGCCTCCTTATTTCGCTATAGTGCTCGTCCATTCCCGGAGGCAGCACAAGCAATTTTTTTGTAGCGAGCTCCCTCTTTACAGCCTCCAGCTCTTTCTCCTTTATACTCAGCTCCTCCTGCCTGAGGCTAAGATTTGCGTGAACTTTTGTCAGCTCCTCTCTGGCAGTGCTCAGCTCCTTCACCAGAGCGCTTATCTCCTGCTGTCTTTGAACGGATACGTCCCGCCAGTAGGCTGCGGTAGAATTGTAATACAAAATAACCATGCCAAGGATTATGCCGAAGGTCAATAACGTGAATATAAGGCTGGCCTTCCTCGGTATCTTTTCTCTTTCAACAGCTCTCATTTTCAATCCCTTGTTCGAAACTCATTATTGCTGTCGCAAGCATTCGCTGCACTCGCTTCGTAGAAGTGAGATTTCGCAAGAAAGATGGCATACACGCCATCCTCTAAGCAGCTTCAGAAGTTGTCTCCAGTATCTTGTACGCAGGAGGTGCCATCTCGTGCAGTGTAGCGTAGAATGAGAAGAAAGTTACAGCGACTGCAATGCCGAAGAATATCTCAATCACGTTTGCAATGCCGTAGGGTATTATGCCCCCGACAATTTCAGCGAACGCAAGCACATTCCACGCACCTGCACAGTACGCAGCTATTACTGCCGGAAACATGGCCCACACCATTCCGCCCCTGAGCTTCACTGCAAGCATCAGAACATAGAACATTATCAGCAGGCTGGAAATTATCCAGACCAGATTTTCAGCCGAGCGGTAGATGTAGCCAATGCTACCTGCACCATATCCGAGCGCAAGCAGAAATGGAATGCCTATCAAAGCCGCAAGAGGCAGCGAGTAAAATACAACATTTTTTCTTTCCTCGCCGAAAAACGAAGCATAAAGCGCATAAAAGCCTGAAGCCATGAAAATCGCAGAAATTATTCCGAACGTGTAGGAAATTACCTCGGTCCAGTCGCCGTACAACCAGAATACCATTCCCCTGCCGAAGAACAGCAGAGAGGCAAGTATCCAGAACTTCCAGTACAGCGATTCGGGTCTCCATTTTTCCCTCATCTTATAGCACATGTAGCAGAGCAGTGTTATTGCAAGCCAGAGTATATTCGAAGACAGCACATACCATGCCTGATGCAAACGATCACCCCTTATTAAATATTGCAAAATTGCATAAATACTTTTTTATATTGCAATGCTGCTATATTTAGCTATGGTTGAAAGAACTCCGACCGGCATTCCTGGACTGGACGAGATGATAGGAGGGGGAATACCGAGAGGACATACTGTCTTGATTTCCGGAGGTCCCGGAACTGGAAAGAGCACTTTTGCGATGCAGTTTTTGTACAACGGAGCAGTCAAATACAATGAGCCCGGGGTGTACATAAGTTTGGAGGAAAAACCAGAAGACTTTGTTAAAAACTTTTCGAAGTACGGTTGGGATTTAAGCAGAGTTGATATCATCAGCATTGTACCGACCAAATTTGTTACAAGCGCAAATCTGAGGAAGGGCAGGTTTACGTTTAAAACAGAGAAAGGCTTCAGAGAAGGAGAATTTTCAATGGATTTCCTAAGAGAAATGATAACGGATAAAGTTGAAAAAATAAAGGCGAAGAGAGTCGTCCTCGATTCCATAAGCGCCCTAGCGCTGCACTTAGAAAATAGATTCATGCTTAGGCAGGAAATTTTATCTACCGCTCTGTTGCTTGGAGATCTTGGAGCAACTTCTATGATAACTACTGAAACTCCGGAAGGACAGATAGGCCTGAGCAGGTTCGGCATCGAGGAATTCGTTTCCCAAGGCGTAATAGGTTTGTACAACATCAAGCTCGGCAGCAAGAGAGTTCGCGGCCTGGAAATTCTGAAAATGAGGGGCACGAAGCACAGCCAGAACATCTGCTTAATGAGCATGACGGACGAGGGAATCGCAGTCTATCCGAAGGAGAATTTGTACAGCGAGAAATTATAATTTTCCCCAAGTATTCTTTCTCCTGCAGTTCTGTTAAAAGTTGCTAGCTTGCATTGGTTATTTTCGCAAATAGTTTTAAATTCTATTTCATAAGGTCCGAAACCGCAACCATCAGGACAAGCTTTAATTAGTTCTTTCTGTTGGGGAAGGAAGCATTTGTTATAATATTCTCTGTTTCCAAGAAAACAAGGATTTTCGCTGCAAATGCAATCGCTATCTTGGGAACAATATTTTGGGTCAGCAGTCTGACATTCCAAAGTTATAAAGTAAATCGAAAGTAAAATAATTCCAGTTAGCAGTACCAATTTTTTCTTCATAATTTAAAAAAAGGGAGTCTAGGGTCCGTACAGTGTTTGCAATCCTGTTATGTCTGGCGTTTCAAGCGTTCTTTTTATTGTTTCTCCATAGTCGGAATAGCCATACATTGTTACTGCACTACACTCTGTCTCGTATACATCAGCTAAACCAACACCGTGTCCTAATTCGTGAGTGGCAATGTTCTGCAAGTCCATTGCTGAAGAATTGATAGTCGCATCTCCCCAGGTCCAGTCAGTGTCAAACATTATGTCAAACTCAACTATCGCCTTTGTTGCTGGATTGTACCAGACGGTTGTTACAGCGATTACTCCTGCAGTTGGATAGTTTCCAAAAACAATTGCGTTTTTATAATTTTGAACTCCATACGTTGCTGCGTAGTTAACGATGTAGGCATCGTTCATTAATTCCTTATTGGTTGCTGCATCCCAAGTTTCAGTGCTGTTAAATACTGCACCAGTAATAAAACCCTCATCAAGACCTTGCGGATTGGTTGGATTTATCTCATAATTCACTGGTAGAACCTGCCATCTAATCGGATTTTTTCCCGGCGTCAAAAACTTGTAACAAGCAGGAGGTTTTGGTGCCTTAGCTGGCTCTGGCTTAGCAAAATTTTTCTTCCAGTGGATGAATTCTATCTTTTCCAGGTCTGGTGCTTTTGCTACCTCTGCTTGACTTGAGATTGTTGCCGCTGCTCCAGAAAATACTAAAATAAGCATTGCAATTAAAACTCCTAAACCTAATTTTTCCATTGTTTACCCCCTGTTGTGAGGAAGTATTATGTTTAGATATATAAATATTCATGCCAAATGAGGTTGTTTCAAAAATAGGGAAACCTAAACTAGCGTAGCTCGGTCTCTTAAAGTATTAATGCCAAAGAGACAGAGCTACTACAGAGAATACGAAGCCTCGCATATAAAGACGAGGTACAGACTTGTGTTGAACAGGGCTAAAGATATTATGCTCAAGAATTTTTATTTTAGGGAATTATGAAACAACCCCGCTCAACCGAAACATTAATATATTTCTTTCTCAAATTTGATTAGCAACTTAAAAATGAGTAGCATGGATATTACGGCGCTGTTGTCTCTCGCAAAGCATGGATGCTGCGAAAAGGTGGTAGAAATATCTTCGTTTCAGCTCGCAAAGGATTTGAAAACTTCGCAGCAGACTGCATCGAGAAGAA
>JACRDW010000012.1 GCA_016212785.1 Methanobacteriota archaeon
CGATTTCTCTCGCAGGAGAGCCCACCACTTATCCCTATGTAGATGAGCTGATAAACGAGTTCCACAAGCGCAGCTTCACAACCTTTCTAGTCACAAACGGTCAGAATCCAGAGAGGCTGGAGAAAGTTGCACCGACGCAGCTCTATCTATCGCTGATTGCTTACGACAGAGAGCTCTACAAAAAAATAAATGCTCCGCAGCTCAGCGATGGATGGGAGAGGCTGAACAGAAGCATAGAAGTCTTCAGAAATCACAGCTCAAAAAAAGTTGTTAGAATAACGCTGGTGAGAGGATACAATCTGGAGCATCCTGAAAAATTCGCAGAGCTCGTGGAGAGAGCGAACCCGGATTATGTAGAACCGAAAGGTTATGTGCACGTCGGCTACTCGAGAAAGCGCCTAGAGCGCAGCCACATGCCTTCCTTCGAGGAAGTGTACGAGTTTGCAAGGGTCCTCGGCAGCGAGGTAGGCTATAAAATAAAAGATTATGTTAAAGACAGCAAGGTAGTCCTGCTTGCAAAGAGATGAAAGCATGAAAAAAATATTGGTTCTCGCAGCAGTCATCGCCTTGGCTGCTATAAATTTAAAATCAATAGTAATTTTTTTCCACACCACGACACACGAAATTGAGAAAGTTGAAATAGATGCGCAGCCGGCGCAACTCTGGGTGGAGATTCACGACGTTTCGCCAGGCTACGGCTATGGGAAGCTTGAGGAAATTCTGAACGTACTCGAGAAATATCCCAGCAACTACTTGAAAGTTGTTTTGTTCGTGATTCCGAATCACGGCAATGCCGCGCCGCTGCACAAATATCCTGAATTCGCTGGAAAATTAAAAAAGTTAGAGGAAAAAGGGTACCTGCTCGGCGTTCACGGCTATGCCCACGAGGAGCCGCTGAAGAAGTTTGAGTTTGACTGCGATGCGGAGCAGGCTGAGCGAATGCTGAGCGCAGCGAGATATGAGTTCGAGGCTTCTAACTTGCGGTTTCCTTCGTACTTCGCAGCCCCTGGATGGAGAACTTCCTACGAGGTCAACGAGCACCTGAGAAAGAATTTCGGCTACGTTTACTACTATTATTATATAGATACTCCAGACGGCACCCTTCCCCACCATTCCAACGAGTACACATGGTACAACTTCGACAGGGGCGGCGTGCGGCAGGCTGTGCAGGACTATTCGAGTGCGAAGGGAGTTTTCAGGCTGACCCTGCACGTTGGGGCTGTGAACGAGAGGGGGCTGCGATTTCTCGAGGAATTCCTAATTGAAAAAAATAATATAGCAGGTTATGGAAAGTAGAGAGCATGAATCTGAACGGAATTATAAACGAGATAAAAAAAGAGCTGGACGGAAAGGACAAGAGGAGAGAGGAAGTGTTTGCCAGTGCCAGAGAAATCCGAAGGATTTCTACCAAGGCGATGAGGGAGATACACAAGGAGAACTACGAGGAAGCCAGAGCCCTGATTCAGGATTCAAAAGCCATGGTATCAAAGCTTAGCAGCGAAGATATGACCTTCAGCTTTCTGCAGGAGGCGCTTCAGGAGTACAGCGAAGCAGTGCTCACCTATGCGTTTTTGAAAAAAGAGAAAATACCCACGCCGCTCGAGCTCGGCATTCCCTCCGAGGCTTATGTTCTGGGTCTCGCAGATTCGATCGGAGAACTGCGACGCTACATTCTGGACGTGATAAGAAAGGACGACTTCGAGGAGGTGGAGTACTTCATAGATTTAATGGACGAGATATTTCACGAAATAATGGCATTCGACTATCCGAGCGCAATAATTCCCATCCGGAGGAAGCAGGACGTTGCAAGAATTTTGCTTGAAAAAACCAGGGGCGAAGTTACGCTCGCGCTAAAGCAAACAAAGCTCGAAAAAAAATTAGAAGGTGCAAAACTTGGGAAAATGGAATAGCAAGGAAATAGCAGAGAGAGCAAGGAAAGATTTCGAGAAAACCTGGCTCGAGACGAAGGCACTTATTCCTGAAAAAACTGAAGCAAAATATCCTGCTGCAGCCGGCAGGCCGCACGTGCTTTTTCAAACTGTTCAAAGGCTGAGAGAGGCTTATCTCGGGCTCGGCTTCGAAGAAGTCGTGAATCCTATTTTTATTGAGGACAAGGAAATTAGAAGGCAGTTCGGCTCAGAGGCTGCTGCGGTTCTGGACAGGTGCTACTATTTAGGGGGCTTGCCGAGACCTGACGTAGGTCTTAGCGACGAAAAAATCAAGGAAATAGAAAAGCTCGGGGTTAGCGTTAAAAAAGAAAGCCTGCGGGAGCTGCTGCACAGGTATAAAAAAGGAGAATTCGGCGGAGATGACTTAATCTATAAAATCGCAGACTCTTTAAACGTGGACGATATTTTAGCTACGAAAATTATTAACGAAGTTTTTCCGGAGTTCAGGGCACTTGAGCCGGAGTCGAGCAGGCTAACGCTGCGCTCGCACATGACGAGCGGCTGGTTCTTAACGCTTGAGAGACTCATGGGCAGAAAACCGTTTCCAATAAAACTTTTTTCGGTAGACAGGTGCTTCAGGAGAGAGCAGGCAGAGGACGCAACGCATCTGCGAACGCATCATTCTGCCTCCTGCGTTGTTGTTGACGAGGAGGTAAGCGTCGAAGACGGGAAGGCGGTTGCAAAAGCACTGCTGAGCAGCTTCGGCTTTGAGAAGTTCAAATTCAAACTGGATGAGAAGCGCTCGAAGTACTATGCTCCGGATACGCAGACTGAAGTTTACGGATACAGCGCAAATTCCGGCTGGGTCGAGCTCGCCACTTTCGGGATTTACTCGCCCGTAGCGCTCTCCAGATACAAAATCGAATTTCCGGCAATGAATCTCGGCCTTGGCGTGGAGAGGCTGGCAATGGTTCTGCACGGCTATAAAGACGTGAGGGAGATGGTTTATCCCAAGTTCTATGCCGAGTGGAGGATGAGCGACGAAGAAATCGCCTCCCTGCTGAGAATAGATAAAACTCCTGCCTCAAAAGAGGGTCATAAAATTGCAGAGAAAATAATCGAGGCTGCAAAGAAGTACGGCGGTGAAAAAAGCCCATGTGAGTTTCTCGTTTACTCTGGAAAGATTCGCAATGCAAAAGTTAAGGTTAAACTTGTGGAGAGAGAGGAAGGCAAAAAACTTCTGGGGCCTGCAGCTTTTAACGAGATTTATGTTTTCGAAGGCAGTATATACGGCGATATCAGGGCAAAGGGAGCGTCAGCCGTGGGGAAGCTGAAATATATCGACGGAATAGCGAATTTGGCTGCGCACGAAATCGAGAAGGGCATTGCCGCAGGGAAAGAAAAAATAACAGTCAGAGTTCCAATCGTCCGCAGCCTTGGTGACATAAATCTCAAGTTGAACGAAGTTGCCCTGCGCTACATCACGACGTACAGCAAGAGCATCGACGTTCGGGGACCTGTTTTTATAACCGTAGAGGCAGAGATTTCGTAACGTTTGCATTTACTTCCAAAATATACCTAGCTGGAGATGAGGGCAAGTAAATCGGGCACGATTCTTCTTTGCACGGCGGTATATCATGTTCTATGTGTACAACTTTTAAGTCAGAATCCAACCAAATGATATCTAGGGGAAAGAGCATATTTTTCATCCAGATAG
>JACRDW010000143.1 GCA_016212785.1 Methanobacteriota archaeon
GTGCTCATCGAGAGCAAGTGCAGGGACTGCTTCTTAAGAGAAAAAGAGTTTTTTAAACTACCCGAATTACTTGAGGTCAAAATCTGCAAAAACTGCCTGAGCTATTTTAAAAAAAATCGCTGGAGCTTTGTTGGTGACGATTTAGAGGAAGTCCTGCAAGGAGCTTCTTTCAGTGCAATAAAAGATTCGGTCGAGCCGAAAGACGCGAGTATAAAAATCAGCTTGCAAGATATAAAAAAATCCTCAGAGACGGTATATATTGTTACGTGTTCAGTTAAGGCGGAAGGCAGGGTTTTTGGAGTAGAATACAGCGCTGAGAAAAATGTCATGGTAAGAGCCAGGCTGGAGCTGTGCGACAACTGCTCCAGGCAGGCCGGAGGCTATTACGAAAGCATCCTTCAACTAAGAAGCGAGGATGCGCTCGGCAGTGCCAAGAGAGAGGAAATCGAAAGTCTTGTAAATACAGCAATTTCCTCTCTTGCACAGAAAGACAGAAAGGCGTTTTTATCTGATTTTAAAACAATGAAAGAGGGGATGGATTTTTATATAGGCTCAACAAAAGTTGCGAGAAAGCTTGCGGAAATGCTCAGGGGAAAGTTCGGCGGTGGGATTTCTGAATCGCCAAAATTGTTTGGAAGAAGCAAGAGCGGTAAAGATTTATACAGAGTTACGATTGCGCTGAGGCTGCCGAAAAGACGAGGGTGAAAAATGGACGTAGAAGAGAAAGTTGCCTTGGTGCAGAGCAATACTGAAGAAATTATAACAAAGGCCGAACTTGAAGAGCTGCTCTCGAAGAAGAAGAAACCGAGAGCGTACGTAGGCTACGAGCCGAGCGGCAAGATACACCTCGGGCACATGCTTACCGCTAACAAGCTCATCGAGATGCAGAAAGCGGATTTTGAGATAGTTGTGCTGCTCGCAGACCTCCATGCCTATCTGAATAAGAAAGGCTCTCTGGAGGAGATAAGGGATACTGCAGAATTCAACAAGGAGTGCTTTATTGGAATGGGATTGCGCCCTGAAAATACGAAGTTCATCCTGGGCTCTGATATCCAGCTTACAAAAGAGTACTTCCTGAATGTTCAGAAACTGGCTCTCGAAACCACGCTGCTGAGAGCAAAAAGAAGCATGGATTTGATAGGCAGGGAAGAGGAAGATCCGAGAGTTGCGAGGGTTATGTATCCTTTGATGCAGGTCATGGACATGGTTGCTCTGGGCGTGGACGTTGCAGTGGGCGGCATAGACCAGAGGAAGATTCATATGCTGGCGAGGGATAACTTACCCAAGCTGGGTTTCCCTGTGCCAGTTTGCATTCACCTGCCGATAGTTCGCGGCTTGGACGGCGGCGAGAAGATGTCCTCCAGTAAGGGAAATTTCGTCTCGGTCGATGACAGCGAGGAAGAGATTAAGAAAAAGCTTACAAAGGCATACTGCCCGACAGGCGAAGTAGAGGGTAACCCGATACTTGAAATTTACGAACACCATATATTCAAGAAGTTGGGTGAAGTAAAAGTCGAAAGGCTTGAAAAATTTGGAGGAGACATAATATTCAGAAGCTATAAAGAGATGGAAGATGCTTACAGGAAAAAGTTGCTTCACCCGCAGGATTTGAAGAGTGCAGCCTCGAAATACGCTGCAGAAATTCTTGCGCCTGCGAGAGAGCATCTGAAAAAGAAAGGCTATGGGTGATTTTTTGGAAGAAGAAGACCAATTAAGAAGGCTTAGAATGCCCAGAAACGATGAAGTATTGGGCATAGTGGAGCAGATGCTGGGCGCAAGCAGGATGAAGGTCAGCTGCAAGGATAACAAAGTAAGGATTTGCAGGATTCCCGGAAAGATAAAGCGCAGAATCTGGATAAAAGAGGGGGACGTTGTCATAGTCAAACCTTGGACGGTGCAGGGTGGGGAGAAGGGAGATATTGTCTGGCGCTATACGAGACCTCAGGTCGACAGGCTTGTGAGCCAAGGGGTTATATGATTGAAAGACTTGACGCAAGAGTTGACGAGATTAGGAAAAAAATCAAGGGCGTCGAAGATAAAAAAGTTGCGAGCGAGGTTTTTGATAAGTCGACGCTGCTGACGCTCTGGGAGCTTGCGAACAAAGGCGCAATAGACCTTCTATACGGGGTTATAAAAACAGGAAAAGAGTCCAATGTATTTCTGGGAAAGGGGAAAAAAGGCGAGCCGCTTGCGGTTAAAATTCACAGAATAACCACGAGCGACTACAAATCGATGATTCGCTACATGGATGGCGACTATAGATTTAGAGGAATCAGGAAGAGCAAGAGGAGCATCGTTTATACCTGGGTGAAGAAAGAATTTAAGAATCTCAAGGTGGCGGGAGAATGCGGCATTGCAGCGCCTAAACCGATTGCTTACAAAAATAATGTTCTGATTATGGAGTTCGTTGGAGAGGACGAGGTTTCATCGCCGATGCTGAGGAGCTGCTGGCTCAGAAATCCTGAAGAGGTGCTTAACAAAATTGTGGAGTACGTGAAGAAACTTTACTGCGAGGGCAACTTAGTGCACAGCGACTTGAGCGAGTATAACATTTTGATTAAAGACGAGCAGCCGGTATTCATAGACTTCTCGCAGGCAGTTATAAAGGAGCATCCGACGGCGCAGGAATTTTTGAAGCGCGACGTTGCGAATATAGCTAAGTTTTTCAGGAAGCATACCACCTGCGCAAGCAAGTACACAGACGAGTCCGAAATTCTCAGCTATGTCGCTGAGTGCAAAAAACCTCGGGTCAAGACACGATTCTCAGCACTTCATCAGCAAGCTTTTCAAACAACTTGACGTAGGGATTGTCCCTACGTCTGTCTTCTCGAATGCTGATTCGTGCCGAGACCCATTTGGGTCAAGACCGAGGTCTTAAAACGTAGAAAAGTGAATGTAATGGAACTAGCACTCTTTCGCAAGAGAGATGGCGGACATGCCAGCTTCCTTGCGGAATTACATAGCATTTACACAAGACTTACGCTACGTGGTCGGAGAAAATTACTTGCGAAGCACTCGTTCCGAAGGAACGAAAGCATGAGCGACGCCTCGTGCTCTCGCTTCTACAAAGCGAGTGCAAGTACCACATGGGTCAAGACACGACGAGCACCAAGCGAAGTGAAGGTGCGAGGAGTGGATTGAAATGGAGTATGTGAGAATTCCAATGAACAGGGTGGCTGTGCTGATAGGTAAGGGCGGAGAGGTTAGAAAAGAAATCGAAGAAAGACTCAAGGTGAAGCTGAATATTGATGCAGAAGAAGGGGTAGTTACAGTCGAAAATCAGGGCGATGACGTTCTTGCCGAATGGAAGGCGAGGGACATTATAAGAGCGGTCGGCAGGGGAATCAATCCAAGCAAAGCTATGAGACTCTGCAGCGACGACTATGCATTGAATATAATCGAGCTCGAAGATTTTGTCGGGCGGTCTGAAAAAGCTCTTCTGCGCCAGAAGGGCAGAATAATAGGCAGGCAGGGCAAGACCAGGAAGCACATCGAGGATATGACAAAAGCTTCTATTTCGGTTTTCGGGAAAGGAGTAGTGATAGTCGGAACGCTGGACGAGGTGCAAATTGCCAGAGAAGCTGTCGTCATGCTCGCCAGCGGAATGCCACACAGCGTTGTTTATAAATTTTTGCAAAGAAAGGCGCAAGAATTAAAGGAGAAGAGGCTTTCCCTATGGCGATGAGCAGCAAAATTTACGCTGACTGGATGAAGGAAATTCAAGATGAAAAAATAAAAAAAATTTTAGAGCACATTCAGCCTCAAGGCAGGATTCTCGACATTGGATGCGGAGCAGGTTTTCTGGAGAAGCGTCTCCCTAATGCGCATGCTGTAGATATCGATTTGGAAAATCTGAAAAAAGCCGGAGCAAAAAAAGTTCTGGCAAGCGGCGATGCTCTGCCGTTCAAATCAAGAATTTTTGATACTGTCTTCTGCATTGATGCAATTCACCTGATGCAAAACAAGGAAGAGCTCGAAAGGGTTTTATCCGGCGAGGGCAGGGCGATTGTATCTACTTTTTGCAACGAATACAGCAAGCAGGAGAAGCTCCGGTGGCTGAAGAGCGAGTTCAAAAACTGGAAAATCCAGAAAGAATTCTTCGTGGGCAGCGGAGAGCTCGACGCCGTAATAGTTTGCAATCGTTATTCCTGAATGTTTTGTTATGGGCAAACCGATTTTCAAGCTGTATAAAAAAATCTTCAAAGATTTAGAGCCTGTAAAGGATACGCTCTCCGAAATCACAGAGGAAGAGCCGAAGAGCATCGAGGAAATGAAGAGAAGGCTTTCGAAGAAGATGGGGAAGAAGTAGATACTACACTAGTCCTATTCAAACAGACTCTTTCTTTTGACTTCTTTTATTTTGTCGAAGTCTGTATCTTCCAAGAGTATTGTGGAAATCCCATGCAGCGCGGCGCATGCGA
>JACRDW010000140.1 GCA_016212785.1 Methanobacteriota archaeon
GAGCTGCGGGGCGTTTATTCTTTTGTAGAGCTCTCTGTCGTAAGCAATCAGCGATAGATAGAGCTGCGTCGGTGCAACCTTCTCCAGCCTCTCTGGATTCTGACCGTTTGTGACTAGAAAGGTCGTGAAGCTGCGCTTGTGGAACTCGTTTATCAGCTCATCTACATAGGGATAAGTGGTGGGCTCTCCTGCGAGAGAAATCGCAGCATGGCAGGGTCTGTGCGCCTCCTCTACCAGCTTTCTCTCAATTTTCTCCTCCCCCCCGTAGCCGCTGAGTAGCGAGCGCTGCTTTTCTATCGCCTGCTCAACGATAAACGAGGGCTCGTCCACTTTGAAATCCATCTCGCTACCGAGGGTATGCTCTATTGGTCTCCAGCAGAATACGCAGCGGTGCTGGCACCACGCAACACTCGGCGTCATTTGCAAACAGCGGTGGCTTGCGATTCCATAGAATTTTGATTTGTAGCAAGCCCTGCCGCGCATAAGCTTTTCCCTCGTCCAGTGGCATATCTTAACTGCGGAGTGGCTGCCGACGATGCGGTAGCCCTGCTTCTCAAGTAGATTTTGAACTCTCTCATCCATGCGTTATATTTAACTTTTTTAATTTAAATAGTGCATAGAAGAAAACAGCAGGAGCTGCCCATGAAACTCAATAAAATGGAAATCATCGAACCCTATCCTGCGGTTTACATTCCAAAAATCGATGCAATCGTTATCGCAGACCTGCATCTCGGCTACGAGGGAATAGCAGCCGAGCAGGGGATGTATATCCCGAAGGTGCAGTTCAAGAAAGAGCTGCACGTGCTGAAGAAAATCATAGAAAAGCAGGAGGCGAGGCGCATAATAATAAACGGCGACGTGAAGCACGAATTTTCTGAGACGAGCTGCCACGAGTTCAAGGAGGTCAGCGACCTGCTGGAGTTTTTGAAAGAGAAATTTGAGGAAGTAATACTAATAAAGGGAAATCACGATAACTTCATCGCCAGGGTTACGAAACGATTTGATGTTAAGCTATGCGGCGAGTTGGAATTAGGGGATTTCTACTTCTTTCACGGCCACAAAATTCCTGAGAAATTCAGCAGCATGAAAGCGGAGCATGCGACAGTCGCTCACGAGCATCCTGCGATTGCGCTCTTCGATGAAATTGGTACAAAAGAAAAAATAAGCTGCTTCTTATTTGGAGAAATTAAAGGCAGAAAAATTACTGTTCTGCCCGCTTTCTCACCTCTTGCATATGGAAGCGAGGTAAATCTGATTCCAAGCTCAGAGCTGCTCTCGCCCGTGCTGAGAGCTACTGATATTGAAAAATTCAGAGTCATTGGAATAAGCGAGGAAACGGGCTGCCTGGACTTCGGGGAGCTGGGGAAGTTGAGGAGGTCTTCAAACATTGCTGTACTTACGTCTCGCATAAATCGCAAGAATTAAAATCCCAACAGCAATGATGTAGACATATTTCCTGCTGCCGCAGGTGCCGCTCCAGTCGCACTCGAAGACTTCTGCAAAGTACATCGCAGGCTCGCCGTGGATTATAACTCCCACTTCCCTGTTCTTCGTTGGCGAATGCTCGTTCCAGTTTATGCTCGAAATCAGGACAGTTTTTTTGTCCACCACAACGCCTTTCGTGTGAATTTTTTCCAGACCGAGTTTTTTTGAATCCGCAAGCTTCACCTGCAAATTTAAATTTTCTTTTCTGGCAACGCCCTGCACGTATTTCATTGCGTTGTAGTTGCTGGCAGGCTCTTCAGCCTCGATATTATACCATGTGCTGTCCAGAATAATTTTTACTTCCGCGCCTCTGCGGGCTGCATTTATCGCAGCCTCAAGAAAGAGATTCGGTGCAGTCTCCGGAGTGTCTTTTTTTATTGAGCCCCAGTGTTCGTAAATGTAAAACTGCTCTATATAGAGCGACTTGTTAGCTGAGTTGAGTAGCGCTACTATTTTTTCTACAGCATTCTCAGGGGCAACTACCGGCACGACAAAAAAATTTCCCTTAAAATTTTCTGCCGCAAACGCTGGAGAATATTTCCCTTTCAGATTTTTGTGCGCAGCAGCCGCAGGAAGCGGCGAGGCTTTTTCAACGTACTTCAAGTCGTTGAAAAATATATTCACGAAGTAGCGGGTCAGAGGTGCATCATGCATCACGGCTCCCCAGCCTCTAGCTCCGAAGGAACTCTCAGGCGAAAACCCTGAATAGCCGAAGTTTTCAGTAGTTATTAGAATCGAGACGTTATCTGCAATTGCATACTTGGCGTGGTTGTATCTCACTCTCTTATCGTCGCTGTAGTAGACCTGCACGCCGTTGCTGAGCAGATAGCTTACCACCGCCTTTCCTTCTTCTGGTATTCCTGCCACAGGTGATTTGTCTATCATTACTATTACGTCCGCTCCTCTCGCCCCTGCCCTTGCTATGCGCTCTGCGATTAGAGCATTTTCAAAAGTGTAAACGTTTACATACAGCGATGTCTTTGCGTTATCTATAAAATCGACAAGCGTCGCGCAGCCGCTGTCCGGAGAAGCGAAGGCAGTTATCTCGCTTACGTAGAAACCTTCAGCACCGCATACAGGTCCAATTTGAAGAAAGAAAATTA
>JACRDW010000141.1 GCA_016212785.1 Methanobacteriota archaeon
GCATTCTCCGGGCAGACGCAGCCCTCGCCGCCCTTTTCCACAGTCCCCATAACAATCAGCTTTACGTTATCTTTATTGGAGGCATATTTTTCTGGAATGTCCTCTACCTTCGGGTTGAAGTTGTATATGCCGGGAGAAATTACAGTGCGCCCCGTTATTATGTCCCTAAGCTTTGAAACAGGCGTTGGACTTGCAGTACCTATAGAAGTGTGCAGATTCATTGAAGGGTCTCCATCCACTGCCAGAACTTTATATCCCTCTTCAGAGAATATTCTGGCAAGCGTTCCAGAAACAGTTGTCTTGCCGGTTCCGCCCTTTCCAGAAATAGCTATCTTCATTTCGAGCACTCCTTCGGTCGCTCATTTCATTCGCTCCCTCAGTCGTTCTCGACCGAGAAAGCTGAGCTTCGCTCATCTCAAGCCCTGCCGGCTATGATTTCCTTCAATTTTTTAACGTTATAACTGGCATCCTGCACAATATATTCTACGGGAATATCCACATGCCCGTCAAAGCCTGCAATCGCCTCAATGTAGTTCTCGCCGAGCATGACATACACTTTTGAAATGCTGTTCTTTCGTACGTAGTCGAGGAGGAATTCCACGGCGTCCTGCCTCAGCTCCCGGGCTCTCTCCAGCGTCATTCTTTCCCTGTAAAGCCCAATTTTATCGTTCAGTTTTTTGAAGCCGTAGCGCGAAGTCAAAATTAGTACATCGAGGTCGAATGGAAATTTTCCCTCCGCTTTGCTTCTCCTTATCTCCTCGTAGAGAGCCCCTTCATAGGCTTCGAGTGCTGGTAAATTCCTTACCTTCAGCGCATTGCTCACGTTTGCAGAGTCAGGAATAATTATAAGCCTACGCATTTCGAACACTCCTTCGAACTTCGACTTCGTCTCGTTCTCAGTCGTTCTCGACCGATAAATTCATGCATGCTCCTCGACCCAGACCTCGCCGTCGCTCGTAACCTCTTTCTTCCATATCGGAACTGCTCTCTTGAGCTCGTCTATGCACCACTCGCACGCTTTGAAAGCTTCTCTCCTGTGCTCCGCCGCAGCGATTATTAAAACTATGTTCTCGCCGATTTTAATTTCTCCGGTGCGGTGGATTATTGCCACCTCAAGCACATCAAAATTTTTCAGAGCTCTTTCCCTGAGTTCTTCCAATTTTTTATGCGCCATCCCGGCGTAGTGCTCGTACTGCAATTTCTTAATATCTTTGCCCCTCGAAAATTCTCTGGCAGTTCCGAGAAACGCTACGATGCCGCCTATTCTCGCAGACTTCGCTTTGACTTTTTTGATTTCTTCCTCGACTGAAAAATCTTCTTTTTGGATTTTAATCATGTCTGCACCCGCCGGAAACAGGGGGAAATATCGCTATCTCGTCACCTTCTTTTACGACAGCATCTTCGGCAGCTACTTCCTCGTTCAGGGCTACTACTGCATTCCCTTCGGCTATCAATTTTTTCAGTCCAGGAATTTTTTTTTCCAGCGCTTCAATCACGTTTTCAACAGTAGTCTCTCCACCGGTGCTCAATTTTATTTCGGATTTTCCAATTTTTTCCCTAAAACTTGCAAAAAATTTTACAGTCACCATAGTCACTCTATCGTTGCGTGCCGCATGCGCATGTAATCCTCACTTTTTTTGAGGCGTGCCATCAGCTCGGCTACCAGGCTGTCGAGAAAAATCAAAACAGAAATCTCGAAAAGCGTTCCCAGAGGCGCAAGCGAGTAGTGCTCCCCCTTGATTTGCCTCATTAAAAAATCCTTGTCTCCTCGAAGCTTTGTCCTGCCCTTTACTACCACAATGCAATCCGCGAGCTTGCCTGTTGAGGAGTCTGGATAAGAAGTTATCAAAGCTACCTTAGCCTTGACGTTCCTTGCTATTTTAGCTGCGCTGACCACTGAAGTAGTTTCTCCAGAACCGGAGATCGTTATCAGAAGGTCGCCTTCTTCTATCGCAGGAGTAACGGTCTCCCCTATCACGAATACGTTTATCCCGAGGTGCATCAAGCGCATTGCAAACGCTCTCGCTACTAAACCAGATCTGCCTGCGCCGTAAACAAAAACTTTATTTGCTTTTTCCAGGGAATTTATCAGAGCACTTACCTGCTTTTTATCCAGAGAATCTGCAACATTTTCTACGTGCTGCGCGATGCTGGACATGGCTTCCTTCAGAACGTCCATGGAAGTACCTTCCTATTCCTTTCTATATATCTTTTTTGTTTAACGGGCAGTAGGTATAGACGCAGGTTGCGCAGTCCCCTCTCAGCGCCTTTATCTCCTTCTCACCTTTTATCGATTCTACGATCTCGATTGCTTTTCTGACTTTTTTCTCCTCGCCCTCAACGAGGAAAGTCCTGCAGGCAGAGTTTCCTATGCTTCCGGAGCCTATGGAAACTGCGCTGACGCCTGCGAGAATCTCGAACGCCTCGATTTCGGTGATTACCTTCCCAGAAACCGGCATTATGCCGACCGGTATGCCGGTTGAATAGCTGACCTCGTAGATGCCGGCTGCTTTAGAAATTTCATCCACAGAGTTTGGAATCAGCTTTTCCAATCCGACAGGAATAATCAGCTTTATCCCTCTCGCCTTTATCACGCCCAGCACGCTCGCAATCGTGCCGCCTGTGAGGCTTGCCATCATCACTCCCGCCGTGCCCCCAAAATCAAGCGCATTGGCGCCTTTTATAAAGACATCGTCATTCTTCATCCTCTTTACAGCTTCTTCTATATTCTCCTCTATTACCCTGCCTTTTTCAAGAACAATGCTCTTCAATCTCTCGGAGGCAGGCACGACGCAGGTGCCGTGCTCGTCCACAAAACCAGCGATGTATTTCTCCTTCTCTATTTTTCTTCCGAGTATTTCCTCTGCAACAAACGCGTTTGTCGAACCTAAGGCTATGGCTACGATGCCGTTCTTCAGGGCTTTTTTGACCCACTCGTGCTCTCTAACAGCCCTACCAATCAGCCTTTTTGATTCCGGAGCAGCAAGGGTAAACTGAGCCTTCATCAGCCGGTTCTCTCCCTGATGTAGTCTATCCTGCAGTCTGTATCCTTTGCGAGCTTCTCAATTTTCTGGACTGCCTTTTCTCTATCTTTTTTAGAGCCCACCAGATAGAACCTCATAACAGAGGGCATCTTTTCTTCTATCCCAGATTTCAGGGCTGCGAATGAGACCTCGCAGTGCATCACTTCCACGTCTATGTCTTCCAAAGCCTTGGAAAGCTTGAATATTATCTCCCTTTCCAGAATGTGTCCGACCATTCTTACCTCGGTTTTCGCCTCGAGCAAAAAATCACCTCTTTCAACGTAGAAATTTTCAACGTCTGAAAATTTTGCCGAAGGCAAAATTTTCTATGTTGAAAAATGCAGCCGATTTACAGCGAGAAAGCCCTGGTGCTCGGAGAGCATATGATTATAGCTGACCTGCACCTCGGCGTAGAACATGAATTTTCTGAGAGAGGAATGCTCATTCAGTCGCAGTTAAAGAAAATGAAAGACAAAATAGCAGAGCTCCTGAAGATTTCAGGGGCTAAAAAACTCATAATTCTCGGAGACCTGAAGCACAACATACCGAAGATATCCTGGCAGGAGTATGCAGAAATTCCCAGGTTTATCGACAGCCTATCCAAGCGTGCAGAGTTAATCTTAATAAAAGGAAACCATGACGGAAACTTGGAAAAATTGCTGCCGGAATTTAAAATACTGAAGAAATTTTCAATCGGCAGAGAGGCTCTGCTGATGCACGGCCATGCCGGCGAGAATGAGCTGGATTACAATTACATAATCATGGGGCACAACCATCCCTGCATAGACTTCAAAGACGAATTCGGGCGCAGCATCAGAGAGAGCGCCTGGATAAGAGCCAAGTTCGCACAAAAAGCCAGAAAACTCTACAAACTCAAGAAAAATCCGGATATAATAATAATGCCTGCGTTCAACGACCTGCTGTACGGCACTCCATTCAATGCAAAAGCCAATCTTCTTGGTCCTTTCTTCAAGAGAGGGCTGATAGACCTGGAGAATGCCAAAGCCTATCTCCTCGACGGAACCTTTTTAGGGAAGATAAAAGAATTAGAGGCCCCCGGCAAGGAAAGCTACTAATCCAAACAGCATTCCGAGCTTTACCAGCTTCTGCGTTTCCCGTGCTCTCTTGCTTCTCAGCTTCAGAGCAGCGTAAACAAAAATTGCATCTGCCAAAGCAACTGCTGCGAGATAATTTATGCTCAAAATTCCGAGTATATATGGCAGGGGGCTGATAATAACTGCCGCCAGTATAAAAGTACTCGCAAGCGTTGCAGATTTTTCAATCCCTATTTCTACTGGCAGAGTTTTTATAACTTTTCTGTCCCCCTCTAAATCTTCTATGTCCTTGATTATTTCCCGTCCGGTATTCGCCAAGCCTGCCAGCAGTGCTAGAAGAAGGGTAACCAGCGCATTTCCAACCACAACGCCTCCAAAAAGAAATGGCGAGGCTGCTAAATAGCTGACCGTAAAATTTTTACTAATGCCGCCGCTTTTCTTTATTCTCCATGCATACGCATAGAGCAGCACAGAATTAAAGGCAGCAATTAACAGCGCAGCTCTATTTATAAAAATCGAAACCAAAACGCCAACAGCAAACACGCCCAGAGCATACAAATGCGCGGCACCGAGCGAAATTTTCCCGGACGGCAGCGGTCGGCTTGGATTGTTTATCCCGTCAATTTCGAAATCGAAATAATCGTTTATAACATTTCCAGCGCCGCACACGAGAAAAGCTACCAGAAATGCGAGATAAACATCTGTTGTAAAAAATGTTTCAGACGCTACGGCAGCGCCTACTATGACAGCTGTGCCTGCCATAAAACAATTAAACGGTCTCAGAATATTAATATACTGGAGCAAACAACATCCCAGCATTTACTCATAAGCCAGATATTTAAATTTAATCATCGATTATCATCAAAGCCCGGTAGTGTAGCGGTCAATCATGCGGGACTCTGGATCCTGCGACAGAGGTTCGAATCCTCTCCGGGCTATAACCCTTTCTTTTAAAAAGAAAGGTCTATCACCCCAAAGAAAATAGAGTCAATATTTATTTTCCGCCAGCGCTTTTATTAAAAGGGCTGGTTCTGAATCCTCTCCGGGCTATTCTCAGCATTCGTCGCATTCGCTCCTCTGCCGAGACCCAAATTTGCACTACACCAAAGGTGTAGTGCGAAATGATGGTCAACCTTTCAGAAGGTTGCTTTATATCCAGTCCCCGCTTTCCAGCTTCGTCGGTATGTAAACGTCTGTCATGAAGGTAATACCGTGCTTTGCTAAAGCCTGGAGCTCAGCTTTTTCTCTGCGGTCTATCATTAACTTGAGCTCGCTGTACCAGCGCTTGTTGTTTTTTATCCAGGGATACTCGAGCATGGTCTGCGCCTTTTTAATATCCCACTCGGTCATCTCGAGGCGTGCTGCCTTTGGAACTTTGAATTTGTCGAGGTCGCTCGGCAGCAGGCCGAGGAAGCGCGCGCTCGGAACTGCGAGATATGCGCTCTCGAAGCTCAGCGAGATGCTGCCCCTCTTGTAAGAAGAGCATATCTGCATTCCGTAGCTGTCGCTGTCCGTAAGGACGTAAACAGGCAGCTTCCACTCCTTGTTCAGCCTCCTGATTAACCGCCTCGTAGCAATGTCAGGCTGCCCCTTGCCCGTGATGAGCAGGCATTTATTCTTCTTGTGGAAATCTTCTTCGACCAGTCGAATCAGCGCGGCATCCTTCTCCACCACGAGCACGTAGTCAGCGCCGCAGTCAACGATGTCGACTTCGTCTATGAAGGGGCTCACAGACCAGCCGCCTCTGCCCAGGCCGCTGCAGTTGAATTTATCTTTCCCTTCTCTCAGCGTTAAGTCGCCTATGCACACGCCCTTGGCTGTCGCAACGACGCGCAGGCAGGGTCTCGTGACGCCCATGGTAACTGCAATGTCCTCGATTAGATTGTCGCTCGCATCCTGGTCTTTATTGAATAGCTCAGGGTCCTGATAGTATATTTCTCTCTTCGTGAGGTGCTTCTTCTTCTCCGCAGTCTCCTGAAGAACGCTCAGGACGAACAGCATTTGAGTAAATGCAGTCGTGGTTGCAACGCTGTGAAAAGTCCTGCTCGATTTTTTGCTGCCCAGATATATGACGTCGCTTTTTTCGTCATAGAAAAAATTGCCTGCGCCGCGGTTAGGCACCTCGAAGCCAGGATTTTTTCTCCTCTCTATATCCTTCAAAACATTTTCTGCAATGCTGCATATACTCTTCAGCAGTTCCTTCGCGGGCAGTTCTTCCTTTACAATCGTTTTGGACCTCATTTCATTTCACCTCACAGCCTTCAGAAAGGCTGGCTATCATTTCGTGGTATTTCGCTCCAGCGTAAAGCTGGTGCGTTAGACTCTCGCTCTTGCTCACGCAAGCGCTCAATACCACAAATCCTATGACGTTGCTTTCGGGTTTTTGGGGTGATAGACCTTTTTCCAAAAAGGGTTATCATTTCATTTCACCTACTACAGGTCTTCTTTTCCTTATTTCAGCTGCAAGCAGGTCGTACACTTTGTCTTTTTTCACTTTCAGCATTTTGGAGAGCGTCAGCGCAACGACCTCTGCATGCTTCTCTAAAAATTCCCTCGCTTTGCTAAACTGCTCGCTCCTCTCCATTAAGCTTACATGCTGCCTGAGCTTTCGAGATGCCGCTTGGAGCGCAAGCTTTATTTCGTCTGCTATGACGTCGTCTGCGCCCACAGCTTGCTTCGCAACGCCCAGGTATTTTAGCTGGGGCGAAGTAACGTGCACTACAAAGATAACAGGGAGAACCGGCAGCTCTCCTTTCTTTCCCAGCTTGTATATGCTCCAGTCTATGTCCCTTGCGGTCTGCGTTATTATGTCGCTGCCGAATTCGTACAGCAGAGGAGTGCAGTTTGCAACTCTGATGAGCTTATCATGGTCTTTCAGATTGTCCGGAATCTCGCCGCCGTACATCGCAAGCACCTGCACCTGAACAGGCCTTCCCTTGGTGCTCGTGGGATTCCTCTTTACGTAAGTGTACTTTTCAGGCTTGTATATCGTAACAAATCCCTCGACAAACGTTTCGTCCGGAACCGGCATGAGCGAATCAACCGGCGGCGATGGAAAAGACATGCTGCGAAGCGTTTCCGCAAGAAGGCGGACTTTATTATCGTCGCTCAGAATCATATTTACTGTTGTTTTTTCTGTAAAGATATTCTTCGGCAGCGCATCTCCGCTGAGCTTGAAAAATTTCTTGAGCTCCTCGTTGTCTAGAGCTCTTATATTCAGATTAGAATTAAACTTCCCCTTCGAAACGAGCTGTGCTGCATACTCGTAGTCTATCTCGACCTCGTGCACGAGGGTTTTCAGGTAGGCGACTAATTTGCTCGGGTCGTTTTTAAGCTCCTGCACCTTTGAGCTCTGGGCTACCCTCTTTATTATATCGCCGGCAAAGAGATTGCGCTCGTCGAAATACAGAAGTATCGAAGACCTCTCCAGTAAATCCTTAACTCCCTTCTCGCCGATTCTGCAGAAATTGCGCTTCAGAAATCCTGCGAGACTTATGCTCCTTATTCTCGACTGAAGCGCGAGCATGTCCTTCAGCTGCCCTATGTCAACGCTGTTTGGATGCGGCGGAACAGGCTTTGGTATCGGTATTCCTGCGCCGCTCCGCTTCGGATACTCTATCGCAGTGCCGTTTTCTTTTAAAACAAATGATATATAGGGATGAATTGCGGCCATTCTCTTTATGAATTCCAGAATGTTCGCTCTGGCTCTTGAGTAATCACCTATCATGTTTATGCTCATTCCCGTGCCGTGCTTAAGGAATTCGCTCTCGTACGTTTCTTCAGCTAGCTTGGTCACCTTTCCCTTTCCATAGTCATACACATGCCGGTGAGCCTGCTTTTCAGAAAAAGTCTTGCTTATTATTTCCAGGGGTTTGCCGGTGCTCTGGCTTGCGTATATAGCAGCTGCAGTCCAACCAACGCCCTGCTGGGAGCGGGAAGCCTTGTACTCTATGGTTCCTGTCCCGCCTGCCCTCACGATGATTTGCACCTTGCTGCGAGGTATTCCGATTCCGTTGTCCTGTATGGTGAGCTGCAGTTCATCTCTTGACCTGTCAACAACGCTTATAGAAACTTCGATTCTCGCATCATAGTCGTCACTGCCTGTCGATTTGAGCAACGCTTCCCTCGCCTTGTCAATCGCATCTGTAGAATTCTGCACTCCCTCCGCGACTGCCTGAAATGGTGCTCTAGCTTTTTGTCCAAAGCCTGTGTCAACGCGCTTCAGAAGTTCTTCTGCACTCTGCAGGCGGATGTGTTTATGTATCTCATCTTCTGCTTTTCTTCTAGAAATTTTTTGTTTTCCTGCGATGTCAGTAAGCAACAGCTGCTCCATGTTGCGACCTCTCCTTTCTTGCTTTTAAATAAAAATCAATCAGCCTGTTAATCAAGTCGTCATAAGTCTCTTTTTTCATTCCTATCTCCAACAGGCGTTCTCTAGTCTTTTTCTCCAGCTGTATAGTTGTTATATTCTGCATATATTTTCTATTTGAAACTATTTGATATATATAGGTTTCGGTATATATAATTTTCCTGAGAGCATGCGAAAAGTAATGTTTATGGGTGTCGGCACAAATGGAGTGGGGGGGATTTGAACCCCCGACATCCAGATTTCTGACACTTGCGACAGCAAGGCGCAATGCTTCTCTACTTGCTCACGCAAGGTCTTCAGTCTGGCGCTCTCCCAGTCTGAGCTACCACTCCGGTGTATTCTGGGAGTAGTTTTTACGTTGGTAGTAAATAAAGTTTTTCTTATTGAAAACAAACGGGCCGACGGGATTCAGAACCAGCCTTTTCTTTGAAAAAGAAAACCCTTGCGTAAGCAAGACTTGCGCCCAGCTGACGCTTGCGAGAGCAAGACGCTATGCCTTTGCACCCAGCTGATGCTGGGGAAAAGAAAGTATGCCATGGGTGTCGGCGGAAGTCTGGCATTCGAGAAGACAGACGTAGGAACAATCCCTACGTCAAGTTGTTTGAAAAGCTTGCCAGACAACGCTGACAAACGGGCCCGACGGGATTTGAACCCGCGACTAACTGGTCGCCCTCACGTGCGCCTCTTGCACGCAAGTGTTAAGAGCCAGCCACTCTAGCCAGACTGAGTTACGGGCCCATAGCCCTTTTGGAATTCATCCCAAAAACCCAAGGGTAACGTCATAAGTATTTTCCCAGAATAGATTCATTGATTTATATTTTTTATCGTTACCTTTATATATTTTATAAAAATCATTATTAATCGTGATAAAATGATAGCGAAAGATGATATACTCCAGTACAACTGGCAGGCAAGGGAGGAAGGCTACACGGCGCTTGAGCACGAAATAATTTTCAGAGATTTGTGCTGCGGATGCGGTGTTTGTGCGGCTGTTTGTCCTGAGAAAGTGATAGAGGTGCAGGAATTTCCAAAGCTCACTGGCAAGTGCACGAATTGCGGCTATTGCTTGATGCAGTGCCCAAGAAGCTTCTTCTTTTCTGAAGAAGCGGAGAGCAAGATTTTTGGAACTCTCTCGCAAGAGCTGCTGGGACGCATGGAAACCAAGCTCGCTGCAAGAACAAAAGATGCTTCTATAAAGGGGCAGGACGGCGGCTTCGTAACAGCGCTTCTCAAGTACGCGCTTGAAAAGAAAATAATAGACGGAGCGATCGTTTCAGCCTTTGACAAGGAAACCTGGATGCCGAGAGCAAAGCTCGCAACCTCTGTTAAAGACCTAGAAGGAACTTCTGGCACGCGCTACTCGAACAGCCCAAATCTCGTTGCTCTCCTAGATGCGAAGGAAAAAAATCTAAAGGCTTTAGCAGTTGTTGGCTTGCCCTGCCAGATAGAGGCTGTGAGGAAAATCCAGAACTATCAAATAGAGGAAGTGAACCTTGCAAACAGGATAAAGCTTGCAATTGCAATTTTCTGCTCGAGCAATTTCCTGTACGACGGGCTGATGAAAAAGCTCGTGGAAGGAAAGTACAACGTGAAAATTAAAGACATAAAAAAAATAGACATAAAGGGAAAGAATCTGCTCGTTTACACAGACAAGGGAAAAACCGAGATTCCGCTAAAAGAGGCATACAAGGAAAAAAGAGAGGGCTGCAAGGTTTGCACAGATTTTCCAGGCAAGCTCGCTGACGTTTCAGTCGGAGCGGTAGATTCCCAGGGCGGCTTTTCAACCGTTTTTGCAAGAACGAAGTTCGGCGCCGAGCTTTTGAATAGAATTATTAAAGACGGCAAGTTCGAAACCGCTGAGATAAAAGAGCTAAGAGTTGCGGAGGCGCTGCAAACAAAAAAGGCAGAAAATGCAGTAAAGGAAATCAGAGCGAGGATAATGAAGGAGCTACCTCTGCCTTTCAAGAGCCTGAAGTGGTGAAAAATGAAAGAGAAACTGAAAATAAAAAAACTGGAGTCTCCAAGCCTAAAAATGGGCGACGTTGAGATAGAGTTCGGCGAGGTGGAGCCTTACTGGGAAGAACCCTTAGGTCCCACGCCCAAGCCGACTTTAGCAGACCTGAGAGAATGGGACATGAAGCTGCTCAACAGATATGAGCCTTTCTATTCTCCAATTTGCGACATGTGCTGCCACTGCGCCTATGGAAAGTGCGACTTGACGCACGGAAAGAAAGGCGCGTGCGGCATAGACATAAAATCGCAGCAGGCAAGGATGATAGTTTTAGAGTCTGCGATTGGTGCAGCGTGCCACGGCGCTCATGCGAGGCACATGCTTGAGCACCAGATAAAGCGCCTGGGGAGGGACTACAAAATCGACATGGGCATGGACATAGCTACTGAGGCGCCTATTTACAGGACTATAATAGGAAAAAAACCAGAAACGCTGGGCGACCTGGAAGAAGGAATGGAGTACGCAGAGAGGGAAGTCCAGAACGTGCTCTCTTCTGTGCACGCAGGTCAGGAGAGCAGCAACAGGGATTTTGAGTCCAAGGCGCTGCACATAGGCATGATAGACAATCTCGTGAAAGAAATTGGTGATATAGCACAAATCGTGGGCTACGGCTTTCCGAGAGGAGACCCGGATGCCCCTCTCGTTGAGATAGGCGCAGGTACCATAGATGCTAAAAAGCCCGTAATTCTCATGATAGGTCACAACGTTGCCGCAGGAGCAGAGGTCATTACCTACGCAGAAGCCTTCAAAAAGCTCGACTCCATAGAAGTCGCCGGCATATGCTGCACTGCGCATGATTTGGCAAGGCGCAGCAGCAAGGCAAAGATAGTAGGACC
>JACRDW010000144.1 GCA_016212785.1 Methanobacteriota archaeon
CGTCTGCGAGAAGCAGGTTGCCCTTCGAGTCATAGCCGAACTCAAGCTTAAAATCCACGAGAATTATGCCCTTCTTCAACAAAAATTCTTTTAAAATTTTATTCACTTTCAACGTAATTTCCCTTATCTTTTCGAGCTCCCCCCTGCTTCTCACAGCTCCCAGTGCAAGCGCAATCTCGTCGTTGAGCAGAGGGTCATGATACTCGTCGCTCTTGTATCCCATCTCAATCGTTGGGGGAGACAGCTCCTGTCCTTCTTTGAATGGATAGCGTCTGACAAGACTACCGGCAGCGATGTTCCTGCAGATTACTTCGAGCGGAATTATTTTTACTTTTTTCACCACGTGCTTGTTTGGCTCCTCAAAGTTTATGAAATGCGTTTTTATTCCCTTATCTTTCAATATCTCAAAAAACTTTGCCGAGATTTCAGCATTCAGCGAGCCTTTGCCGAGTTTTGTTTCTTTTTTTACGCCGTCCCCTGCAGTAAGGTCGTCCCTGAATTCCATGACCACAGTATCTGCATCTCTCTCAAAAACGCTCTTCGCCTTGCCTCTGTAGAGGAGCTTCATGATACTCTACTTTCTTCCGAATTATTTAAGCCTTTGCGGTAGCAAGCTATTCCCAACGGGAATATGGAAGCAGAAACAAATAAATTTCAGTGGCGCTATTTAGCTGATATGGAAATTTCTAATTTAGGGCGTTTGACTTCTGGCGGGCTTTCAAAAGAGCATATCCTGATTTTGAATGATGCTGGCATAGAAGAGCTTTATCCCCCGCAGGAAGAAGCTCTGAGGCAGGGGCTTCTATCTTTGAAAAGCTCGTTTGTAGTCAGCGTCCCCACCGCAAGCGGGAAAACGCTCATCGCAGAGCTGCTCATGGTAAAGTCCATACTCGAGTCTCGCGGAGCGAGCTTTCCCCATAGGGAAAAAGGAAATAAATGCCTTTATATAGTGCCGCTCAGGGCGCTGGCTTCAGAAAAGATAGAAGAGTTCAAGAAGTACGAAAAGCTCGGAATAAGGACTGCGATATCTACTGGCGACTACGACACAAGCGACTCGTGGCTTGCGAACTACGACATCATAGTTACCACGAGCGAGAAGGCAGACTCGCTTTTGAGGCACAGGAGCAGCTGGCTTGCAGATGTAAGCGTCCTTGTTGTCGATGAGATTCATTTAATTCACGACAGCTCAAGGGGGCCGACGCTTGAGGTAACCATTGCAAAGCTCAGGCAGCTGAATCCGAAAATGCTTGTCCTCGGGCTGAGCGCAACCATAAAAAATGCAGACGAAATAGCCTCCTGGCTCAATGCAAAGCTTATAAGCATGGACTGGCGCCCTGTGCCGCTGCGCGAGGGAGTCTTCTTGCAGGGCGAGATATTCTTCAACGATTCGAGACTTTCTGCGGTAGAGAAAATCAGCAGCGACAATATTCAAAGCATCGCCTTGGAGATTATAAAGGAGAAGGGGCAGAGTTTGGTTTTCGTGAATAATAGAAAATCAGCAGAAAAATTTGCACTGGACATAGCAGAGAAAACAAAAAAGTTCGTTTCACTGGCAGAGGAGAAAAGTTTAAAGGTACTTGCGAAGCAAGTGTTGGGAGTGCTTTCTGAGCCTACGAAGATATGCAGGCGGCTGGCTAAATGCATGGAGGGAGGGGCAGCATTTCATCACGCGGGTTTGGCGGCCAAGCAGAGGAGAGCTGTCGAGGAGGCGTTCAGGAAAAATCTGATAAAAGTTTTATCTGCTACGCCCACTTTAGCAGCGGGTGTAAACTTGCCGGCTAGACGCGTCATAATCCGCGATTACACGCGCTACGACATAAACATCGGAAGGGTGGAGATACCGGTGCTTGAATACAAGCAGCAGGCGGGAAGGGCAGGAAGACCGAAGTACGACAAGTACGGCGAGGCGATTTTGATAGCAAGAAGCGAGGAAGAAAAGGCACATCTGCTCGACAACTATATTCTCTCCGAGCCAGAGGAGATAAGTTCAAAGCTCGGAGTGGAGGGCGCACTCAGAACGCATGTTCTTGCAACGATTGCAATGGGATATGCAAATTCCTTGAGCAGTTTGATGGAGTTTTTCTCGAAGACATTTTTTGCGCACCAGCAGGAGCCCTATTTGCTCGAGGGACATATCCACAAGGTTGTAAATTTCCTTTTGAGAGAAAAAATGTGCATTGCAAAGCAAGCTATTCCTGAAAGGAATAAGGAAAAAAACGGTCTCATAGTGCCGACGCTTTTTGGAAAGCGGGTTTCAGAGCTTTATATTGACCCGCTGAGCGCAGTTATTCTAAGGGACGCTCTTTTCAGGGCGCAAAAAGTCAAGACGAACGCGCTGTCCTATTTGCAAGTAATCTCGCATACTCCCGAACTTGGCAGCCTCTATTTGAGAGCTAAAGATTATGACATGTGCGTTAAGGAGGCTGTGGAAAACGAAGACTGCTTGCTCGCCGAGATGCCAGACCGGTTTTCAGAGCCTTGGAAGTTTGAGGAGTTCCTTTCAGAAATGAAGACTGCGCTTTTCATTAAAGACTGGGCAGACGAAAGAAGCGAGGATTTCATACTTGAGAAGTACGGCCTTGGCCCCGGAGACGTCAGAAGCAAGGTAGAGCGTGCGGACTGGCTTTTATATTCCATGTTCGAGCTTGGAAAGGTGTTTAGAGTTGAGAAGCTGGGCGAAATCTCAAGGCTTAGGGAGAGGGTAAAGCACGGCATAAAAGAGGAGCTTCTGGAGCTGATTACGCTAAGCGGAATTGGCAGGGTAAGGGCGAGGAGGCTTTATGCTCACGGTCTAAAAACTCTAAAAGATTTGAAAAAAGCTGATATAGCTACAATTTCAAACGTGGAGCTTATTGGAAAGAAGATCGCCTTAAACATAAAAAAGCAGCTTGGCGAAAAAGTTGAAGACAGCAAAGAGATAAAGCAAAACCAGAGGCAAATCTCAGAATTCTAGCGGAGGCGCTAATCGGTATATTCTTACATATCCTGTTTTGTCATTAAATTCTTTTTCGAGTTTATATCGCTCGGCAAAAGTGTATAGGTATAGAGGGGTAACTTCATAGCTGTCGATTATGATGTAGCTGATATTATTTTCTTTGACGAAGTTTTTCGCATCCGACTCGTCAAAGGGCATTTGAAAAGTCTTTCGGTGGGCGAAAAAGCTAATCTGCCTGTAGGACTGCGCGGCTATTACTGCATCTTCTGGCGCATTTTCCCTGAGCCAGTGGCCAGAGTCTTTCAGGAGGAATCCTTTCTGCTTTACAAAGTCAGTGTATGTGTAGGCGGACGGAAGCTGCAGCGCGACCGCATATATCAGAAAAGCCAGGACGAGCCTTTTTTTATTAATCCTGCTGAGGAGGTATAAGCAGAAATATATCGCAGGAAA
>JACRDW010000142.1 GCA_016212785.1 Methanobacteriota archaeon
AATATTGAACAGCCTAAATGTGGGTATATGTAGGCTCGGACTCCTGAACTCTTCGCCAATTTTTGCTTCGCAAAACTTCTTTTATGCTGGGAAAGTTATCTGAAATCGGGGCCAACACGAGGTCATAAACGTGTAAGCCCGTTACTCGGCAGCGCCTGTGCCCACTCTTATCCCGCAGCCTTCTGCTTAGATTTGAACTCCTCCTGAATCTGCGCCTGCATCTCCTTGAGCCTGTTCTGGAGCTTCTCTTCCTGCCTCTGCATGGTTTTGATTCTCAGGTCGAGAGTCTCCTTTCTTTCCTTTAGCTCTTCTCCGACCTTGGCTTTTTCGCTCTTTACGAGTATGTTACCAATGCTCTTGTACACTTCTGCATCCTCGCCGAGCTTCTCAATCTCTTCCAGTGCGCGCTCCACTTCCTTCATCTGAAGCTCCATCTGCAGCCTCTGCGAGGCTATCGCCTGGGCATGCTGCTGCGCCTGCTGGAACTGCAGGAGCTGATTTTGAAGTTTTGGGGATATCTGCTCTATTTCAATTCCTCCTTTATTAGAGATTTCGATAGCATTATCCAGCGCATGTACGAGTTTAATGCGGCTCTGAAGGAAGCGGCATCCGCAGCTTTTATTCCAAGCTCTATTTCGTTCTTTCTGCGGGTAAACTCCACCGAAGCTCTCTTTCGCAAGGAAGATGGCACACATGCCAGCTTCCTATCGGAATTGTCAGAGGGCGCTGAAATTAGCTCCGGCTTCAGCACGCTGTATATTATGTGTGCTTCCCTTTCAGAATCGAAATGCAGCTTTATGTGTGCCGCTGCCTCAATCATCTCACCTTTACCCTCTTAACAACTTTTGGTCTCTCTTTAAATAATACTTTGTGACCGCAGAAGGGACACCTTATTGGCTCCTCTACCTTGGGCTCTATGAGCTTTCCGCAGTTGGCGCATTTATACATTTTCTCTCTCCCCGCTTTTCTTGAGCGCTGTTTCTACCATACTTACCGCGCTGGTAACAGGTATATACGCACCGCCGCTGAACTTTGCTCCGCACTTGCCGCACTCCCATATGCCGGATGCAGCCCTCGTAACACCATGCTTCTTGCAGGTTGGACATTGGTAAACTGCTCTCTGAACTTTATCTACCTCAAGCCACTTTCGACGGACTCTCATTCCGTATCTGGGTCCGAATTTCCCGCTTGAACCTACGGTCTTCTTCCTGCCCATGAGCATCACTCCAGGAATTTTCTCAGCTCGCTGCCCTTGCGTGTTCCTCTTTTTATTATCTCCAGAATTTCCTCCTGCGTGAAAGTGCCTGAGCCGCCCTTCTGCATAGCGCATATTGTGCCATTCTCATCGGTCGCTACGGTGAGCCTTGCATCCATCACGAGCTCTTCATCCAGGCTTGGGTCGACTACTATGCTCTTGTTTATCTTCGCAAAGGTCGTTTCCACCGGCTTGTGGAGTATGGGCAATCTTTCTGTAGTTTTTTCGCCGTATATAACCATGTCCTCCTCAACCTTCGGCATGCAGGTATCCAATAGCGCTGCAACTGCTCCAAGCGCTGAGGCATCGAAGAGATTTCCGTCGTAATCTAGTACGTGTATATCCACGAAAATTATCCACACCTTTTCTCCGGCAACGATGCACAGCTTGTCCAAGTCTATGCACTGCGATTCCCTTATTCCTCTATCCACAACTCTTGCAATTTCAATCGTATCCTCATCCGGTGGACCTTTCTCAAAATCAGGGGAAGCGAGAGGTATTAACTCCGCGTTAGTCGTCAGCACCCCCGAGTTCGGCATGTCCGGAAAAGGCTCGCCTATTGCAAGCTTTACTCCAATTAAAACCTGAGTCTTCCCTATTTTCACAAGAGCTGAGCCTTCAGCTCTGTTTGAGACTCCCTTCTCGACGACGATTGGTCGGTAATCATCAAAGCCTCTTTCGTCGGCTCTCTTTCCATTCTCCAGCAAATTTGCGATATAATCCTTCTTTACTTCTGCAACTACCTCAAACATCTACGCACCCCCATATTTCCTTCTAAGCGCTTCCTTCTGGAGTTCATAAACCTTTATGCAGCCTTCCATTGCAAGTTTTAGAGCCTTCTCAAACTCCTCCTGCGTTAAGTTGCCGTCCATCTGGAGCAGGGTTATTTCGTTTTTTCTCGGTATCATCGCAACCGGCAGGTCTGCCTCTCCGAAGTTGTCTTCAACGTCGAACAGGTCGAGAACGATTTCTCCACCCACCTTGCCTGCCGCACATGATGGAACTAAGTCCCGCATCGGTATTCCTGCGTCAGCGAGCGCCACGGATGCTGCGGCTATTCCTGTGCACCTCGTCCCTGCGTTCGCCTGCAGCACCTCTATAAAAACATCTATCGCAGTTCTCGGAAACAGATTCGTAAAAACCACGGGCTCCAAAGCTTCTCTGGTTACCTTCGAAATCTCTCTGCTCCTCCTGTCAGGTCCGGGTCTCTTTCTGTCGCTCACTGAAAATGGCGCCATGTTGTAGGTGCACCGCAGTATCGCCTTGTCTGACCTGGCAAGATGTCTGGGATGCACCTCTCTCGGACCGTAGCAGGCAGCCATGACTTTATTTCCCCCCCACTCAACGTAAGCAGAGCCGTCTGCTCTCTTCAGAATTCCTGCCTCTATTTTAATCTCTCTAAGTTCGTCCAATTTTCTTCCGTCCAATCTTTTTCCCTTTACAATAAATTTTTCTGGTTCTCCAACTTTCATAATTTCACTTCCTTTGCGTGAGCAAGACCGCAATACCGTTGCGCCTACCTAACGGTAAGCAGGTCCTCAACTCTCTTAGTCAATCCGGCAGTATGTGCCTCTCTTTCTATGAGCTCAATCGCCTTTACCGCAAGGTTAATTCTCTCCGCCTCGCCATTCAGCCAGATTCTTCCGTTTTGCCCCACGAGGATATCGCATTTCGTCTCTTTTTTAATCATGGATATCATGGAGCTGTTTTTACCTATAACTCTGGGCACCTTGGTAGGACTTATCTTCAGAAGCCTTCCTCCTTTCAGGCTGCGCGCCATTTTGTCAGCCATCGTTACATAAACTTTTTTCGTGGGCGTAATCTCTCTGACGATTGCAAAGATTAAATCTCCTGGTGCGAGGATCTTCGCCAGCGCAGTCTGGAAGATGTCTATTTCTCTGAAATAGTCGCTCGCATTTAGAATCGCAGAGTATGCAGAATTTATGTTCACTTCCCAGTGCGAAAATTGCGCATCCTCTATTTTGCCTACTACAAAATCCTCGACCTTCGGGATGTACTTCCCGGTCAGCGGGATTACCCGCAGGTAGCCCTTTTTTTCGTCCACGAGACCCATTACCGAGGAGTATATCTTCCCCTGCTCTCTGAAGACTCCTTCTCCGAGCTTATACTCTCCTTCTGCAATCAATTCTCCGGGCAACACCATTTTTCTCATTTTTATCACTTTACTATTTTAGTTCCGACTTCGCCCTTGGTAAGCGAGTTCAAGGCTTCAAAAAACTCGTCCACAACGCCAGCCGGCAGGTTCATCAGAATTATCCACGAGCCGTCCTTCTGCCACTCTTCTTTTTTTATCTCTCCGAAAGACTTCACAACCGAGTAAGCTTTTCCAGCGTACTGGGCAGGAATCCTCGCAGCTACGGTCCTCTCTTCAAATCGAATCGGTATAATCGGTCTCAGAACCTTGAGAACTTGCTGCACCTGCTCCTCAGCCGTTTTTGAAAGGTCCACATGAACTCTCGCTTCCTCCATCGCTTTTTCTATCCTCTGGGGCGGATGCGGCGCATTCGTCTGCGGATTTATCGCATGCCTCGCTATTATAGCAATTATCTGCTTTTTTCTGTCCTCCTGCATCTTGCGTCTCTGCTCTGTCGTCAGCTGGATTTCTCCTTTTTTTATTATTATCTTTGCGACTTCTAGAGGATTGGAAGTCCCAAACAGCTGCTTTATGCGCTCTTCGGAAGCTTTGTCTCCTTTCTTCGAATCCTTGAATATCGTATCGACCGCAAGAACTTGAGCTACATCTACTTCCTTGCCGTGCTTCAATTCAAGTGCCAAATCGGGGTCGACCAGAACCTCGTATCTTTCTCCGTGCGTTTCCAGCCTCGCAATAACCGCATCCTCTAACTTTACCAAAGGACATCACTCCTTTTTGGAGGACTCCTTTGAAACCTTTGAAAGAGGGCCTTTCACTTCCTGTGCACTCAGCTTCTTGAACTCTTTTGTCTTTAATTCAATCACCGCCAGCTCGACCGTTTCCTCGCTCAACTTGCCTTCAGTAACCTCGTGCATCACTTTCAGAGCAAGCTCGATTGCATCTTCCTTGCTCATATCCTCTCTATACCTTTCCTCGAATATCTCCATCGCGGTTGTCCTGCCTGCGCCTATCGCCGTGGCTTTGTACTCTATCAGCGCACCGCTCGGGTCTGTTTCAAATAACCTAGGGGCGTCGTTTACTCCGGCTATGAGCAGCGCTATTCCAAAAGGTCTGACTCCTCCGTGCTGCGTATACAGCTGTTTGAAGTCGCAAATCTTCTTCGCGAGGATTTCAACGTCTATCGGCTCGTTATAAGTTATTCTGTTCGACTGGGCTTCGACTCTCGCCCTGTCCACGAGAACCCTCGCATCTGCGACTAAGCCCGAGGTAGCGGCGCCTATGTTCTCGTCAATCTGAAAAATCTTTTCGATGGAAACCGCTTCTATCAGTCTGCTCGTTATTCTTTTATCGACTGCGAGAACAACTCCGTCCTTGTATCTGATTCCCAGCGAAGTCGTTCCCCGCTTCACAGCCTCTCTGGCGTACTCTACCTGAAATAACCTGCCGTCAGGGCTGAAAACTGTTATCGCCCTGTCATAACCCATGCTCGGTAGCGGTTGCATTCTTCATCCTCCTCATTTATTTTAATCCTTCCTATTTAAAAACTTTCTTTTCAAAGCTTTTATCGTGCCCGAAACTCCCAGGGCTTGCAGAAAAACTTTTTTACCGTTCACCACGCTTACCAGCGTGAGCACTGCTTTAACCTTTCCTACTTCTTTGTGGCTGCACGCTAAAAAGCCCTTCTGCGATGCCTCATCAAAATTCATTACCCACATATTTACCTCGCTTGCTGCGTTTTCTCCAAGGAAATCCAGAATTTCATTCCATATTGCCCTGATAACTTCTTCTCTCCTAAGCGGTGCCTCGCTGTGAACGTGAAATGCCACATATCTCTTCCTTTCTCTGAGAGAAGGAGGCAGAATCTTAATCATTCTCTCCTCCTATTTAAAATTTTGTAAGCTACGCCGTGAACAGCACTAAGTGCTTCTTCTTCGCTGAAACCTATAACCCTCAATAGTTCGAAGACTCCGTTCGCGTCTCTCAGCTCCAGCCTCGACTTTGCGCCGCTTGCCGCAACGAGCTCAAACTTGTATTTCCGGGAAAGCATCAAATTTCTTCGGATGTTCTTCAGAGCATTTACTCTCGAAACGCCCCTCGACCTTATAATGCTTCCCAGGTTAACCTCAATCGCAACGTTGTTCTCAGCAGCCTTCCTTGCAAGAACTGCGTCTATACCCGAGTCCTTCCTTCCCAGGTCTGGATGCGCCAGAATATCTACCCTGGAGCTGCTCACTGCAAGTCTATTTATGTCATAATCGCCGCCGTGCACTATTACATAGCCCAAATTTGCAGCTTTGCTGAGTGCCTTCTTGAAATCTTCCTTACCA
>JACRDW010000145.1 GCA_016212785.1 Methanobacteriota archaeon
AACTTAGGGGTAATAGCCCTGAGAAATTCTATATATTCATCTGTGGAAAGCTCTTTCTTCAAAATCGTTAACGCTTTTTGAACCGCCTTTGTTTCGGTAACCATTTATTCAACCTCATACTCTGTCGGATTTTTAACGAGAATTCCATGTTTCTCTATGCATTTTCTCCTATTTAAAATCTCGTCATCAGTGGTGAGAAAAACATCAACGTTATTCTCAATCGCAAGGGCAAGGTGCAAGGCATCGACTGCCTTCAAGCCGCACTCCTTTGCTACGTTTTCATAAGTTTTCCTCGTATTTTCGGATGTTTTAATTTCTTCTGTGGCTATCTCGTCTATCAGCTTTTCGACCGTGGTTCTTTCCTCTCCTTCAATTTTGGATACTTCATAGAAAAGCACTTCAGACTTCATTATGGAAACTTTCCCATTCCTTGCGGCATCTACTAGCCTACTCACGGCTCTAAATTCCTCTCTAATCTTTTTATGGTCAATAACATCAAACAGCCTGCACCAGACGCACGTATCGAGGTAAACTCTCTTCAATTAACCACCATTTCGGTTTACAACCTCTCGATTCTTAAATACTTTTCCAGTGCCCCAACGCAAGTTGGAGCACCTGGAAAATTACTTTTCCAGTGCTCTACCGAATGTTATTTTTATCTGAATTGCATAGAATAAAATATGCTTGAGATTTTCAATGTAGAGAGCGATTCCCGCTGCGTGCGCTGCAGGGGAGCGAAGATGCTGTGCGGCAAGCTGCGCTGCCCTGTGCTGGTTAAATATTATAAATATGAGAAGGCGAAGCCGCTGCTCGACACGCTTAATCTCGAAGGCTCTTCGCCTCCCGGCGTTTTCGTTGGCAGAATGGGCTACCCGAAGGTTTATGCCGGTCCGCTGCTGCCGCCTTTGCACGGCGATACTTCACTTCTCGATACTCCCGAACTCTGGCTGGGCAAGAGCATTGAGGAAATCGTGGATTTCCGCTTCCAGCTTGTGCGCTGCAAGCATCGAATTAACGTTTGCGATGTGGAGAAGGGCGGGAAGATTATAGACGCCACGAGAGAGCTTGCTCTCTGCACGAATTCTACCGAAGCCTGGGCGGAATTTTCTAAGAAGCCTTTCGGTCGTTTAGTACTCGACGACGAGGTGCAGCCCTTCGGACCGAGTGCACCTCTGAAAAAGCTCGAGGTCGGCAGCCTGAGGATAGACAGAAAGATTGAAAAGGCGTACGAGGACACGGATTTAAGAGCCAGCGGAGCGATACTCCAGCTGTACGAGGATGGCATCTTCGTCTCAAAAATTCAGAGGGCGCTGAGCGTCGGCGCATTCGGTCTGAAAAAAAACCGCCGCTTCGTGCCCACGAGATGGAGCATAACTGCGGTGGACGACACGATAGGAAAAACGCTTGTGGAAAGAATAAAGAATTTTCCGGAGATAGGCGAGTACCGCATCTACGAGTCCTGGTCGCTTGACAACCGGTTTATTATTTTAATGCTTCCAGCTGCCTGGAGCTATGAATTAATTGAGGCGTGGTATCCAAATACTGTGTGGAATCCTGAGGGCAAGGGAATTGTGATTTTCTCGAGCAGCGAGGGCTATCACGGTCGAAGCGAATACGCAGAAATCGGAGGCTGCTACTATGCAGCACGTTTGGCTACTGCAGAAGCGCTTGACAGGGAAGGCAGGCAGGCGAGCGTTGTGATTCTGCGAGAGGCGCATCCCGGCTACATAATGCCCGTCGGCGTGTGGAACGTTCGAGAGAACGTGAGAAATGCACTTCGCAGCAAGGCTAAAAAATTCGATACGCTCGGCGCCGCATTCAACTACATCTCGACGAGGCTTGAAATACCGATGCAGCGCTGGATTTTGAACAGCACCCTGCTGAAGGATTTGCTCTACCAGCGCAGGATTGAGGAGTTTTGAAAATGCTCGTAAGGGAAATCTCCTGCAAAACCGCCCTGAGCCCCTCGCATCTGCCGGGCTACGATTACGCTTTAAACCCGTATCGGGGCTGCGCTCACGCCTGCGTTTACTGCTATGCCCCCGCCGTTCTGCGAGAGCGCAGGGAGTGGGGGAGCTTCGTTGACGTAAAAATAAACATGCCGTTAGTTTTGGCGAACGAGCTCAGGAAAAAGAAAAGAGGCGTCGTAGGAATCTCAACCGTTACCGACGCCTACCAGCCGATAGAAAGGAAGCACGAGATAACGAGACGCTGCTTGGAGCAGTTATTGAAGCACGACTTTCCGATATGCATTCAGACCAAATCGTCGCTCGTGCTTCGAGACCTTGACTTGATTGAGAGATTTTCGCAGAAGGAAGTTGGATTTACAATTACAACAGCTACCGATGAAGACAGAAGGAAATACGAGCCGTATTCCTCGCCGACCGAAGAGCGGCTTGCAGCCCTTGCAGAGCTTGCAGCCAGAGGAATAAAAACCTGGGCTTTCATAGGACCGATAATGCCGTTTATCACCGAAAAAAATCTCGAGGACTTGATTGAAGAGCTTTCTAAAGCGAGGGTCGGCTACGTTCTCGTGGACAAGCTCAGGATGAAACTAGGGCTCTGGGAGAAAATGAAAAATTTTTACTCAGCGCACTATCCAGAATTGCAGCAGAGTATAAATGAGGGCTACTTTCAAGAAATTAAAAATAAAATTATTGCGCTGTGCGAAAAGCACGGGCTGAGGTGCGAATCTCTATTTTAAAACTTTTTTAAATAAAGACAAAATTTTGCCAGCTAAATAGCACTATATTAATTTTTCTACGGCAGGAATGAATTTTTATATTTGATTGTGGAATTTGGTAACATGCAAAACGAGGTAAAAAAGATACTGGGAGAGAAGCTCACATCTCTCCTTTTGGATGAGAATCTCGAGGAGATAATGGTCATAGGGCAGGGCAGCCCGGTTTACATCTACGATAAGAGGGGGGGAATGGCTGCCACTGACGTGGTGCTGAGCGAGCAGGAGATTAAGGACTTAATTCATAAAATAGCAAGATTTTCAGGAAGGGCTGTGGACGATTCCAACCCGCTCTTGGATGCCCGCCTGCCGGACGGCAGCAGGGTAAATGCAACTCTTTCTACGGTAACTCCGAGAGGCTCTACTGTAACGATAAGGAAATTTAAGAGGGAACCTCTTACCATTGCAGACTTGATAAGGTACAAAACCATGAGTTCCAAACTCGCTGCATTTTTGTGGGTTGCTGTGGAAGGGCTGAAAACAAAGCCGGCGAATGTGCTGATTCTGGGTGGTGCAGCAACCGGCAAGACGACGACGCTCAATGCTTTGTCGTGCTTCATACCAGCAAACGAGAGAATAATTAGCATAGAAGATACGATGGAGGTTAATCTGAGGCACGGGCACTGGATACCGATGGAAACCAGGCCACCTAGCGCGAGCGGAAGCGAAATAACCATGGATGCGCTGCTGAAAAATGCGCTTCGAATGCGCCCGGATAGAATAATCGTGGGTGAGGTGAGAGCAGAGGAGGCTCTAACGCTGTTCACAGCCATGAACACCGGACACGAGGGCTGCCTTGCAACGATTCATGCAAATTCTGCAAGGGAAGGCCTGCTGCGATTGCAGTCGCACCCGATGAACGTACCGGACATAATGATTCCTGCGCTTGATTTAGTAATTGCCCAGAAGAAGCAGATGGAAAAGGAAAAGCTTGCTAGGAAGGTCTTCGAGGTGGCCGAGATTTCGGGCAGGGAAGGCGGCAATATACTGACGAATACTTTGTTTGAATACAGCCCCAAGACAGACGCCATAGAGGTAAAAATACTAAACGGACGCATAATACAGGAGCTGGCGAGGCTTACGAATCTAAGTATCAGGGAAATAGACGACGAGATAGAGAAAAGAGAAGCAATTTTGGATACGCTGGCGAAGAGCAACTTGAATCAGGGCGAAATTCATGAGTTAATCCAGCTGTACTACAAAAATCCTGAAGAAGCGGTGGAGCGGCTTTACGAGAGAGTTAAAACTTAGAGCTACTGCATAAAAGTCGTTGTAATGGATGTACTTTTTCCTTTATTGTTTTACCATAAGTGTCTGAAAGAACTAAATAAATTTCAATCTCTTCCCCTGCTATTTTTCTTACTAAATCTCGTCTCAATCGGAATGTGAACGTTTTATTTATCGTCTCCCCAATCGGCAAATCAAAAATTGGTCTGTATGGTCCAGCGACAACAGGAATTGTTTTTTCTTCTAAACCCGGAATAGGCATATCTTCGTATTTGTTAGGGCCCAAACGAATGTCGTGCTTTGGAATAAGCAAGTGAACATCTCTTATTGTGTTGGGTTTTTTCGATAGATTCCTAACATCGAAATCAACGTCAAAATAGATAATCCCCTTATCATCCTCACTTTCGTATGTATCGAACATATTTATTGTTAATTCCGTTTTAATTCTTTCGTCTAAGATTTTCCATGCTAAACTTATAACTCCTGTTATTGCACCGACAACTGCGAGAAATGTAATAATGTCATCGGACATAAGAAATAATGGTTGATTTGTTTATTTTAAGTTAACTACTGCGCTAAGAAAATTAAAACAATCGCTTGGTTCTTAGTCATCTTTCCAAAATTTATGAAGTGAACCTTACCGCAATTTAGATGCTCTACTTATTGAGATACGACGAAATAGCGCTGAAATCGGAGCCTGTCAGGCGAAGATGGGAGAATGTTTTGATTAAGAACATAAAGCAGGCTCTTGAGTGCAGGGTAAAAAAAGAGAGGGGAAGAATCTGGGTCGAAGCAGGAGAGGAAGCCCGCAGTAAATTGAAAAAAATCTTCGGAATACGCTCTTTCTCGTCATGCGTGCACTGCGGGTTAGACGGGCTGGAAGAAACGTTTCTGAATTTTGCAGAGAAATCTTTAGAAGGAAAAAAAAGCTTTGCGCTCAGAGTTAGAAGGACAGGCAAGCACGCTTTTACTTCGCAGGACATTGCAAGGAAGCTCGGAGCAAAGGTGCAGGAAAAATCTCTGATAAAGGTGGAGCTGAAGAATCCCGAGAGGGAGATATTTGTTGAAATCAGGGATAACGACTGCTACATCTTCGACGAAATAATCGAGGGACCCGGAGGTCTGCCGCTCGGAGTTGAGGGCAAGGTCGTTGTGCTGATCTCAGGAGGCATAGATTCTCCGGTTGCCGCGTGGCTTATGATGAAGCGCGGCTGCGAGGTAGTTGCTCTTTTTATGAATCCCTCGCCGCTCGTGGATGAGAGAACGGTAAATAGAGCCATGAGAGCTGTTGAAAAACTGGCAGAGTGGAAAAATGCGGAGATAAAAACTTACGTTGCTCCTTACGGCAGTGTTTTAATAGAGCTGCTGAAAGCCGGCAGCAAGCTGGGCTGCGTTTTATGCAAGCGAATGATGTACCGCGTTGCGGAGCTGGCAGCTGAGAAAGAAGGAGCTAAAGCCATAGTTACGGGCGAGAGCCTCGGTCAGGTTGCAAGCCAAACTTTGGACAACCTCAGCGCAATCGATGCGGTTACTACGCTTCCGGTTTTCCGCCCATTAATAGGAATGGATAAAGCCGAGATAGTAGAGCTTGCAAAAAAGATAGGTACTTATGAAATTTCTATCCTGCCTGCGAACTGCTGCCTGGGCCCTCCCTTGCGCCCTGCAACAAAGGCGAGTTTAGAAAAGGTAGAAAGGACTGAAGCCCAGCTGGACGTAGAGAAGCTTGCGAGAGATATCTTCGGGAAGGTACTCAGGAAGATTTGATTTTTATTCTCATCTCCTTCCTTTTTATTGGCACCAGTTTCTTCAGCTCGATCTTACTGTTTTTATTCAGCAGAAATTTGTTCATCGATACGTTTGGAGTGCTCCCGTTTACTTCGTAGATGTAATATCCTTCCTCGCCGTCTATGCTTGTGACGAATTCTCTGTCTCCGATGCGCTCCACTTTTACGCCGGAAACCTCTTTCAGCGCATCCAGAATGCTCGAGCCTTTAGGCAGCCTCAGCTCAAAAGATTCGCTGAAGGCGTCGAGTGCTTCGTAGATTTTATTTAAATTGGCTTTAAGCACGTGCGTTTTTCCGAATTTCTTTCTTTCCAGAAGTCCGCTTTCTTCTAAAATTTTTGCATGCCTCGCAGTCACGGGAACAGAAATTCCAAGCTCTTTTGCCAGCCCGGAGATGTGCATTTCTTCCTTTGCGAGAAGCCTCAGCATCTCCCTCCGAGTTTCGCTGCTCAGGGTTTTGAACATAGC
>JACRDW010000146.1 GCA_016212785.1 Methanobacteriota archaeon
AGGGAATCTGCCCGCTACGTCCTGCCCCTCGCTGCGCACACGAACTACATATGGACGGCTAATGCTCGTAGTCTGATAAATTTTCTTGGTCTGCGCCTGTGCGTCAGAGCCTCGCCTGAGATAAGGGAGCTTGCAAGGCAGTTGCACAAAATCGTCTCACAGCTTTATCCTGAAATCTTCAAAAACCTCGGCTGCCGAGGAGTGAACCTTGCGGTCTGCCCAGAGAACGAAGTTCGAGACTCGCCGCAGGGCAGGCTCTGCCCGTACAAAGTGCGCGGCAGCAGGGCGTTCATACCAACGAAGAGGGATGTTAGAGGGAGGGGGAGTGGTAAAAAAGATTAAGAAAAACAACAGATTAAATGGTGATATAAGTTGAGCCTATACGTTGAATTACTAAGACATGTATCGCTTCTTCTCAGAAGGACGCTTATCGCAGTAGACGTTGTGATTAAAAGAGCAGACGGTTCGATAGTGCTCGTAAAGCGAGCGTTTGACCCCTTTAAAGGATACTGGGCACTTCCAGGTGGGTTTCTCAAGTTTGGTAACAGCGTAGAAGACACCGCCATTAGAGAGGCAAAAGAAGAAACAGGTCTTGACATCGAAATCGAAGATGTGTTAGGAGTTTATTCGGACTCAAAAAGAGACCCAAGAGGACATATTATCTCCATCTGTCTCACAGCTAGAGAAGTGGGGGGAGAATTAAGAGCGGGGTCGGATGCTGCGGAAGTTAAAAGTTTTCTGAAGCCTCCAGAGAAACTTGCCTTTGACCATAAAGAGATGTTAAGAAAAGCTGGTTTTGTTAAAGAATAAATGATTTCTATCAATGTAACATTCTGAAGCGACCCCAGAATTTAGAGAATCAGTAATTTTTTTACTTGGTAAGACGTTAAAATGAGTATGATGAGTAAGATGCAAAAAATAACAATGAGCGAAAAAGGGCAGATTGCCATACCCGCGAACACTCGAAGAAAATACGGCATTCAGAAAGGCACACAGCTGCAGCTGATAGAGGAAGAGAACGGGATAAAGCTTGTTCCGCCAGCCAACCTTGTGGAAATGTGCGGCACGTGGAAGGGCTTGGACATGAAAAAAATCACAGCCGAGATAGAGGAAATGAGGGCAGAGGATGAAGATAGCCATTGACAGCTTTTATCTTATAAAGCTGCTCGCTGAAGAAGGTTTAAAAGACGTTGCTGCGCTCATTCAAGAAGAAAGACTCGAATCCATTGTAGCTCCAATAAGCCTAGTGGAAGTTTATTCTGTGCTTGCGAGGAGGGACAAAGCAAAGGCTGCAAAAGACGTAAGTCGGCTCTGGACTTCAAAGTTGCGCATCGAAGAACTCACGCCGTCAATTATTACGCTTGCCGGCGACCTGAAGAACGATTACAGCATGCATCTAGCAGATGCGATAATCGCCGCTACAGGCATAGCAAGGGGTGCAAAGCATATCTTGACAGAGGACGCACACTTCAAGAGAGTGAAAAACAGAATAAAGCCGATTGAATTAAAAGGCTTGCGAGACATTTTGAAAAAGGAAGGGCTCGCACTTTAAACTTGAAAGCGTAATCTTTATGTCTGCTCAACTCTCACCTTAACCTCTCGTCCTGCGGGAATTTCGGGCAAGACTGCGTACAGAATATCTCCATATTCCTGTACAGCAACCGCACCTGCGACTTTCTTTTTCGGCTTGAATTTTATTGCAGCGCCTTTGACGCTTGAGTCTCCATTATTCTTTACTGTAACTTCGTTTCCTCTAATTTGCAGCTCGAGCTTTTCCCTCTGCGCCCACCACTCGGCAACCTCTCCGGCAGAAGCGAACCATACGTTTCTTGAGCTTGCGAAGTTTATAAAATGAGAGAAATCCTGCAGGTTTTCATTGACGCGCTTGGTGTGCGTGTAAAAGCAGAACAGCCCATCTTCGTCATAGCTCTTCTGAAAAGTTATATATGCGGGTGCTGCGGCGTAACCGACTACGCTTTTGTCCCAGTATAAATCGAAATTCAGGGAAAGCGGTACCTCGATTATTTTTCCAAATCTGTAAGGCAAAAATCCAGGATACTGCGAGGAATCGTACTTGTAACCCAGCGATTCTAAAACCTTAAAAGTGGCTGCATCGCTCCTAAGAAATGGCGCTCTAAAGCCTACTGGATTAAAGCCGTTGCTTCGCAGCCATTCGTCCGCCTTTTTAATCTCGCTCTTTTGGAATTCCCAGCTCATTACATTTGCCCAGTCTTTCTGTATCCAGCCCAGGCTTGCAACCTCGTATTTTTTTATAACCTCCAGGTCTTGGGGATTTTTCTGAAAGTAGCCTGCAACAACAAAAAACGTAGCATTTGCATTTTTAGAAGACAGAACAGCAGTAATATCCTCAAGCTGCTTGGACGAGGCTACCTCTGTATCAAACGTTGCAACGACTGCAGATTTGTAGCCGTGCGGCCAGTTTGCTATGCTTATTTCTTCTCCCGGAGCTGCTGCAAGACAGCCCGAAATCAGCAGCAAGACAATAAATCTGCGCATCGATTAGATTATTTCCAATTTCCTATATGAAACTTTCTAAAAATCATCTAACCGCTGCTACCGTTCTCCTCAGCAGCAGACACGCAGTTTCCTGCGAAGGCCAACTTCCCAGGCCGCAGTCAGGTCCGGCGAATGCTATTCTTTCTGAAAAAATTTCTTTTAGCTTTTCGTATCTTGCTCTTATTACTCTCTCCTCTTCAACGAGCTGCTCCGGACTTGGAGAAATGCCTTTCTCCAGCCATTCGGCCAGTATAGAATCTATATCTGTTCTGGTTATTCCTGCCCTGAGAAACTTGTCATATTTCTCCAAAACTTTTTTTGAGATTAGCTCTGCGTTCCTTGGCGAGGCTGCGAACTCGCTGCCTATTGCATCAATGCCTCTCGCCTTTAAAGGCATCTCCACTGCTTTCAGGGTGTGCAGGTGAATCTGCACTTCCGCTGCTATGCCTTCAACTGATTTTTCCAGGGCTTTGATTAGGGCATCCTCCTCAACGTTCAGCAAATCAGCAAAACCCAGGCTCGGCTCGTCGATGGAAACGACGCTTGTTTCCACATATTTTGTGCTCAAAATTGCGTTTCTCAAAAAACTGTTAACGCTCCTCGCAAGATTTTGCAAGACTTCCTCGTAAACGTAGTAGCCGAAAGTAGTTCTGGTGTAGAGCTCGATTGCGCCAGTTACGCAAACTTTGAGCTTGAGCTTTCCTTTTTCAAATTTCTTTGCCTCTTCCTGCGCAACGAAGAGCTCAGGAATAACCGCGTAATTGCTGTCTATGAGAAACGGCTCTACCTGGTGCTGCATAATTGCGTCCAGGAACTGCCTGTGCATGTCGTAGTGCTGCGGATAGTTGATAACATCTAGACCTGAATCTATTTTAAACTTAAAAGAGCTCGCAACAGGTTTATAGAACTTCTCGTACAGCTGCGAATCTTTACGCAAATCCTTTCCTTCGGCAACTGCTTTTTGTGCTTTGGGATAAACCTCTGAAAACTCGCCCCTGCTAACTCCCTTCGGAAGCGGGAAGCTTCCAATATCGTCTACGAGAACCATGCTGTATGTTTGTTTTTCAAATAAATAGGTTTTTGGTTCAACTAAAAAATTTCCTGGCAGCACTGAAAGTTTCCCTTGCCTCTTCTTTAGACGCTACCCCGACTGCAACGCCGTCGACTAGATTTGACAGAAATTCAAACGCATCGCTCGGCTTCAATTTTCCTGCCGCAAGGGGTTTAATTGCTATGATTTTTTTAGAACTGTTTTCAATAGCTCTAACGCTGGATTCGAAGGTAGGCTCCATGAACCTTCCCAGTTTGTTTGCCGGAGCAAGAATTAAATCGATATCTTCGATGCTCTCTGCCTCTGGAATCACCCTGCCTGGCTCATGGGTTACTATGCCGGTTATAATTCCTTCCTCCTTAAGCTCCCGCAGCTTTCCCTTTACCCTCTCCAGATTTCTGTCAGAAAGGACAGCGTGAATTAAAATGCATTTCGAATTTATACTGCGCATCAGCTCTATCTCCTCTTCAAGGTTCTCGAGTCCGACGCTTCCGATGGTGAATATTTCCACACCGCTCTGCTCCATCGCTTCTCTTATTGGCTCGATTAACCTGGCATAGCCAAAGGGCTGCACCGCATTTACGCCGAGATTTATGCACTCTATAATTATTTCTTTAATATTGTCCGGATTATAGAATTTTGAGTAGTACAGCGCGGCCTTTGCCCCGAATTGCCCGGCACCCATGAAAGGGGAGGTTCCCAGCAGAACCTTCGGGATTTTGACGCCTGCAATTTTAAATGTGCCAAATTTATAGGCTGACAGGAATTTCATGAGAACCTATTTATTAAATATCAGTAAAATAATTAACTCATGGAAATTAAGCTGCCGGAGCCGAAGCGCAAGGGCGAACTCTCTGTAGAGGAAGCGATTCTGAGGAGGAGGTCGGTGAGAGAATTTGGCAGTGGAAAAATAACTCTTGAAGAGCTCTCCCAAATTCTCTGGGCTGCGCAGGGAATAACCGGCGAAGAGTGGGGATACAAGCTGCGGAGCGTCCCTTCTGCGGGTGCGCTGTACCCGATGGAGATATATGCTGCGACCGGAGAGGGGGTGTACCGCTATCTGCCCGAGGAGCACTCGCTGAAGCAGGTTCAAAAAGGAGATGTCAGGGAGGAGCTCTACAGAGCGTCGCTTCACCAGGATTTTATAAGAGATGCGCCTTTGGTTATCGTCATTGCAGCAGTTTTTAAGAAAACGAAAAGCAAATATGGAGAGAGGGGTGCGAGATACGTTTATGCAGAGGCAGGACATGCGTCGCAGAACATTTATTTGCAATGCGAATCCCTCGGTTTAGGCACGGTTGCAGTAGGAGCGTTTTACGATGAAGCAGTGCAAAAAGTACTGAAGCTGCCAAGAAATCACAAGCCGATTTATATAATGCCGGTAGGTAGGAAACTATAGCTTACCACTTTTCTTTTTCTTTATAATGTAAGTTCTCCGGTCGTCGTTTATCTCCACGTACTCGTGGATGAAATCGTACAGCCCGACCTTGTCCTTCCAGTATTTGTCCCACTGCTCTGCGATGCTCAGAAACATGTCCTTAATCGGCTTTCCCATAAACGCCCCCCTAGCGTGGTCAAATTTATTACGCTGTTGCGGCTTATATACTTTTATGTCGTGTATTATTTGCGGAAAAACCGAGCTTGTTTCAAGCCCGCTGAATGTTTGCCTGAATTGCATCAGGATGAAGTTTAGCGACGCTGTGCCTTTCATCAAGAAAGCGCATGCGGAGAGCAGGAAAAAATTTAACCTGCCCGCAGAGCCTCCAAGAGACCCGCAAGGCGTCAGATGCGGGCTGTGCGTTAACAGCTGCGTAATCGGAATCGGTAGGATGGGATACTGCGGCTTGAGGAAGAACGAGAACGGCAGGCTAATTGAAAAGGGAATCGTGGAGTGCTACTATGATGCCCTGCCCACGAACTGCGTCGCAGACTGGTGCTGCCCTGGAGGCACGGGCGCAGGCTATCCGAAATTTTCATACAGCAAAAACGCCCCGGAATACGGATACAAAAACCTCGCAGTTTTTTACGGCGCATGCACCTTCAACTGTTTGTTCTGCCAGAACTGGCACTACAGGGAAAGAGCAAGAAATTTATCGCCAAGCATGAGCGCTCAGGAGCTCGCCAGCTGGGCGGATGAAAAAACCTCCTGCATATGCTACTTCGGGGGCGACCCCGCAGCGCAGATGCCGCATGCGCTGAGGACAAGCGAGCTTGCGATAGAAAGAGCGAAAGGGAAAATCCTGCGCATCTGCTGGGAATCGAATGGAAGCATGTCTTTACCCCTGCTCAAAAAAGCTGCCGAGCTTTCTCTTGAAAGCGGCGGTATAATAAAATTCGACCTAAAGGCATGGGATGAAAATCTTAACATTGCTTTAGCTGGAGTAACGAATAAGCAAACTCTAAAAAACTTCGAGCGGCTTGCGGAGTACGGCGTGAGCAGAAGGATGCCGCCTTTCCTGACTGCAAGCACGCTGTTAGTGCCCGGCTACATCGATGCAGCCGAGGTTGAAAATATTGCGAAGTTCATAGCAGGCTTAGATGACGAGATACCCTACTCCCTCCTCGCCTTCTGTCCGCAGTTTTACATGAAGGATTTGCCCACGACGAGCAGGAGGCAGGCTGAAGAGTGCTGCGCAGCTGCAAAGAAATACTTAAAAAACGTGAGAATAGGAAATGTGCATTTGCTGTCATGAAGAAGAATTCAGGCCCTTGGATTAAAACAAAACTCTCTCGCCAAGCATTCTCTGCATTTCTCTTTTCTGCAAAAGTCCTTGGTTAGTCTCAGCAGCGCAGTTTCCAATCTAACCAAATTCAAATTGTTCTTCCTAGCAAAGTCCTTCAAATCTTTAATGCCCAGATTTTTCATTGCTTCCAAAACCGGCGGCGTCGGCTTTGGATTCGCTTTCTTCCAGTGGTGGCGCATGTCTCTAAGGAAAATGGCTACCGTTATATCGCCGATGCCCTTGCCGAGGTTCTTTAATTTTTCTTCTAAGTCTGCTGAATCCCTTGCTTTTTCATGCAGCCTGTTTAAATCCCCGTTATACTCCCTCTGGAGATTTCCAAAGACCTCGAGCAACTTGTCTGCGGTTTTAAAATCATAGCGCACGTAGCCGCCCGAATCGAGGATTGCAACCAAGTCATCCCAGCTTGTGCCTGAAATTTTTGCCGCTGTTGTGATGCCTCTC
>JACRDW010000147.1 GCA_016212785.1 Methanobacteriota archaeon
CACAAACTTGGCAAAGACGCTCTTCCCCTCTTTTACAAATTCTTCTGCATCCTTATTTACAACAACTCTGTTCCTCGGATATGGAAGCCTTAAAAGTTTTTTTGCGCCCTCTGGAGTTAAAATTAAGAAGCCATCCTGTGCTCTCAGAGTCGCGAGCAAAACGCCTCCTGAATATACTCTTCTAATCCTGCCAGTTATCGCTACCTCTGCTCTAACATCCTCAAACAAAACCTCACCTACACCTCTGCCGAATTGATAGTCTGCAATCGCCTGCATTTTTATTTTTATGTTCCCTTCTCGCCTGAACATGTCCAAATCTTCAAAAACTTCTCCTTTTAGAAATTTCAGCGACTTATGCACAAATATTCTCTCAAAATTCTTTGAATATTTTTTCACCCGAGTTTTCATGAATTCGACCTGTGCCTTTTCCGGTTCTGGCGCCTCGTGCTGGTTCAATGGATAAACTTCCTCGATTTCGAGAGGAATTACTCCAAATACTGAAGAAGCGATGCAGACGTGATAATCCTCGCTGCTTTCTATATCGTATGTTCTCGCATACGGTTTTTCTGCCTCTGGTAAAAGCACCAATTTTTCTGCCCTGAACTTTATTTCATTCAGCTTTTTTAAATGCCTCAGAACTTCCGGTCTCCTCAGGGATTCTGGACCCGAATAGAAAAAAGCAGAATTTTTAGTCACGGGGTCAAATTTTTCGAGGTCGTATTCCAGAACAGTTCTTAACGCGCTCAGCACATATGGATGATTCCTCGCTCTCTTCTCTACGAGCTCCCACAGCGAGCCTTCGTATATGCTCTGCTTTACTCTTCTTATCTCCTGAAGCATGGCATGCAAATTGTGTCTTGCGAGGAGCGTTTCCCGTTCTTTTTTATCCAGGCTTGAAATTTCCTTCGGTTCATAAGTCGAGCAGACTTCGCAGGAGCAGGGAAACTCGTATATATCTTCCAACCTAAGCGTACCTTCGGCCGTAACATATCTATCGTCCTTCGCATAGAGCGAGTAGGCAGCGGAGTCGAATATATCGCAGCCATTTGCGACAGCAAGCGCAAACAGCATCGGATGCCCGCAGCCGAAGAGGTGCACGGGCTTATTCAGCGGCAGAAATTTTTTTGAGTGCATTATAATTCTCACAAGCTCAGAGAAACGATAGCTTTCCATCAGCGGCACTACCCCGCCAATCGCAAAAACATCAAAACCCAGCTTGCCAATTTCTCTTGCGCTTTTTTCTCTCAACTTTAAATGAGTAGAACCCTGAAGGGTTCCTGCGAGCGGCATTTTTCTCGGAATTTCCACACTCTCTCTCGCCCTTTTGAGAGTTTCGTTCAGGTCTTTCTCCGCTTTTTCGTAACTCGCATCCGGCGGCGTGGGAATGTCGAGCATTACACCAATGTCGCTGCCTATCGAATTTTGAAATTCAACGATTTCTCTCGCACCAACGCTTACTCTTCCGTATTCGAACAGCTGGTACGCACCCGAGTCTGTCATAATCAAGCCGCCGAAGCCGAGCATTTTATGGATTCCCCTCTCAACCGCGAGTTCCCTCAGCTCTTCGTTTTTGTATATGATGTAAGAATTTGTTATTATGCTTTTGAAGCCAATCTTCTCGATTTCTCTCGCTGAGATGCTCTGGAGCCTCGGATTTATCACAGGAAGTATCAGTGGAGTTTCGATCCTCTTACCTTTAACCTCCATAATTCCAATTCTTCCCATCGCATCTCTGTGCTTTATCTCGAACATTTGACCTTTATATCCTGCACAAGGTTTATTTAGCTTTGTGGAGATTGAAAATCATGAAGCACATCACCCACAAAGAAATGCGCATTCTGGATATAAACTCAGAATATTTTGGAGTTCCGCGCAGCACGCTGATGGAGAACGCCGGAAAGCAGGTCTTCGAGGCTTTGAGGAAGAGATTTAAATTGAGAAACAAAAAAATCGCAGTTTTTTGCGGCACTGGAAACAACGGCGGTGACGGCTTCGTTGCTGCGAGGCACCTCACAGGCGAGGGAGCGAAAGTTGATGTAATACTGCTCGGCAGCGAGGCAAGAGAGAAGTTTGAGCTAATTAAAAAAAATAAGAAAATAAAAGTTCTTAAAGAAACGAAAGATAACTACGACATAATCATCGATGCTATCTTGGGCACAGGGATAGAGGGGGAGCTTAGAGAGCCAGCTGCATCTGCCGTAGAAAGAATAAACAAGTCAGAGGCTTTTAAGGTGAGCGTAGACGTGCCCACCGGCATTGGCTCAACGCACTGTGTTAATGCAGATTTAGTCGTAACTTTTCATGCAATGAAGAAAGGTCTGGAGAAGTTCGATATAGTCGTGGCCGACATAGGGATTCCAAAAGAGGCAGAGAGCTGCGTGGGACCTGGCGATTTGGCAGTCAATCTGAAGAGAGATAAAGAATCACGAAAAGGGGACAATGGTAAGGTTCTCGTAGTAGGCGGGGGCGATTTGTACTACGGAGCTCCAGTCCTGAGCGCTTTTGGCGTGCTCAATTCAGGTGCTGATTTAGTTTATCTAGCAGTTCCAGAGGCAAACTACGAAGTTACTCGTACTTTTTCTCCGGATTTCATCGTCAGAAAATATCCAGGCGGTTTTCTCAGTTCAAGAGGCGTTGATACCATTCTCGAAATAGCAAAAAATTGCGATTGCGCAGTTATCGGTCCAGGACTTGGTCTCAGGAGCGAAACCAAAAGTGCTGTTTTAGAGGTCTTAAAGAAAATAAAAATTCCTGTTGTAATAGATGCGGATGCGCTGAAAGCAATAGCAGAAGGAAGAGAGCTGCTTAAAAAACTAAATGCTGTACTAACGCCGCACGCAGGCGAGTTTAAAATTTTAACTGGCGAGGATTTGTCAAACGATTTTGAAGAAAGGAAAAAAGTTATTTTGCGGCAGGCGAAAAAACTCAACGCAGCGATTCTGCTCAAGGCGCCTGTGGATATAATAGCCTCGCAGGACGGCAGGATGAAACTCAATGCAACCGGCAATGCAGGCATGACCGTCGGCGGCACAGGTGATGTGCTTGCAGGCATTGTGGCGAGCTTTATGGCGCAGAGATTAGAGCCTTTCACTGCTGCGTGCTGCGCAGCTTTCGTCAACGGCGCTGCCGGCGACGAGCTGTACAAGTCCAGGGGCTACTGCTTTACTGCAAGCGATATTGCAGGCGAACTGCCCAACACTATAAAAAAATTTACTGCTTCACTATACTGATAAGCAGTCCTGCCGCTGAGAGCAAGGCAGCTAGATACATTGTCGCATGGAACCCATACGCCTGTGATATAAAGCCGCCGAGCAGCGAGCCGAAGATTGTTGAGACGCTGGTAATGGAGTTCAATATACCCACGCAGGTAGCCTTTTCCTCATTTCTGTTTGTTAAGAAAATCAGCGAGCCGACGTAGAGACAGGAATAAGAGACGGCGAGGAAAATCTGTATGGGCATCACGTGGTAGAAATTTTTTGATAGCGTATAAGAAAAAAATACCAGAGAAGACAGGAGCAGACCTGCGTTTATCAGCTTTACATCCCCGGCGATGTCTATTCTCCGCATCACCAAAAACTGCGCACCTGCATTTATGGTGTACATTGCACCTATCCAAAATTTATTTGCTCCCAGCTCTGCGAGGAACAGCGGAAAGATAATCCATATCGAAAATGCGCCCAGGTGGCGCAGAAATGAGGGTAGATAGACGTATATGTTTTTCCTGATTAGTTCAAGCGGGAAAAGCGATACCTGCACAGTTTTCATTTTCACTTCCGGCAGCTTGAGCGATATATAGGAGGAGAATAGAAACAGCAGAGAGCTCAGTGCGAATACTTCCCAGTAAGGCAGCAGTTTGTTGACATGCGCATACATCTCTCCGTGCTGGGCGATAATTCCTGCGAGCAGTCCTCCGAATGCCCAGCCGAGCGCACCATAAGAGCTGAACATTCCCGGTTTTACTCCAGATTCAAAGGTATATGCAATCAGCGGGGCAGTAAATATCCCGAGAGAAAAGCCTGCAAGACCGCGTACTATCATAAGCGAGAGCGCATCCTTTGCAACAATCTGCAGGAAGAAGGCAAGGGCAGATAAGAGCAGACCTGCTGTTAGGAAAATTCTCCTGTCTCGCATATCAGAGGCTCTTCCAAAAACATATGAGGAGAAAAAAATTGCAAATCCATACGAAGCACCTATCAAACCTATTTCTGTCCTGCTTGCGCCTAACTCGAGCGCAAAGTTAGGTATGAATACTGCTGACATCATTATTGCTGTATTCGAAAAAAATTGTATTATGTTCGTGTGCATATTAATATCTCTAACCGATTTTAGATGCTCATACATTTAAATGTTTTTTTTGTTAATTTTTCTAAGCTTGTGGCATTAAATAGATAACAAAATATCTTCGAAACGTATATATACGCGCCTTTTCGTAAATATCCTTAACGACGGGCTACAGTTTCGTTCGCTTTTCGAACTGCTCCCGTCTTTACCCCCTTTTTAGCACGAACTGTGCTCGATAGCCTTTGTCGGGCACGCCTCAACGCAGGCGCAGCATTCAACGCAGTCCTCAACTCTCGGTGCAGTCGACTTGCCGTTTACGAGCTCATACACGTCCGAAGGACAGACATTCACGCATTCTCCGGCTCCGATGCACTCGTCGTGGTCTATTTTTATTGTTACAGCCGCTCTGTAGGTTTTCACAGCCATGCTATCTGCTGCGTAGTTAACTATAAAAAGTTTTTTAGGAGACCCCAACTATGTTTACGCACCAAAAAGTGTAACTGCAGCAGGCTTATATTAGACAGCTTGCTTGAAATAAAAGCATGCAGCTCGTTATCGAAAACTGCGAGGAGCAGCTGTCTGAATGGCTCTGGCTCGAGTACAAACACTGCGCAGATATCTGGGAAAGTATTACTTTTACAAACGTCAGAGGGAAAATGAAACAAAGGCTCGCAGCGATCGGCGAGGTTGCGGAGGAATCTTTTGAAAAATTGTTTGAAGTCGAAAAGCTGATAATCCTTGACCCGCTTGGCAAAGAAGAATTGAAAACTTCTGATTTTGCTGGAAGCGATGCAGTAGTTGTGGGGGGTATTCTGGGCTGCGAAATACCTAAAGGAAGAACGAGCGAGTTAATAACCGCGAAAGCAGAGGGGACAAAAGTAAGAAATATTGGCAAGCGGCAGCTTACGATAGACAGCGCTGCGCTGGTTGCAAAGCTCATTTATCTTGGAGCTGCTTTAGAAGACATAGAAATAACCAAGCAGCTTGAGGTGGTGCACAGCGAAAACGAGAGAACGGTATTGCCCTACGGATATGTGGTTATCGAAAATAAAGCGATAATTACGCCCGGGCTGATTGACTATCTAAAGTAGTAGCCCTTTTCTTTTTTTGGTCCGAAACTGCGTATGCCCTTCTTCAGAAGTTGAATCTTCAGCTCGCTTGCATATTCTTCTGAGATTTCATTCCTCTGTCTCAGGTAGTCGAGTATCTCAAGCCCCTGCTCTTCCGTGTCGCAGCGACGCAAAAAATCTACGACACTCGGCTCGTAAGAACAGAATGCTTTTTCCGCCTCCTCGGGCAACGACCTGACGGCGTCTATCTGTACGCCCTCATTCTCAAGCTCTTTTGTCAGGTTTGGATATTTTTTTCTAAATTCCTCCATTGCAGACACCGCATTTTTTGCAGCCGTCCTTACAACTATCCGAAACTTCTCCTCTTAAAGATTTTTCGTACTCCTCTATTAAATACTTTTTTTTCACTCCAGCATCGATTTTATCCCAGGGCAAGGCTTCATCCGGAGCTCTTTCCTTCACGTAGCGGTTGAATTCCACTCCCTCTTCCCTGAAAGCTCTTCTGAAAGCTCCCATTCCACCGCCGTGGTAAAATGCCTTTTCAATTATTCTCGAGAGCTGCTCATCGCCTCTCGCTATCGTCGCCTGAAGAAACGCCTCCTTGAAATTTTCAAAGCTGCAGCTGCGCAGTTTTTCGAAAATCTTTCTCTTTTTGTTCAGCGCTGCAATTTCTTCAAATCCGAACCACTGAAAAGGAGTATGCGGCTTCGGCACAAACGGATTTATGCTCAGTCTCACATTTCCTTCTATTTTTTTTACAAGGTTCACGACATCGTAGATATCTTCGAGTTTTTCTCCGGGAGTTCCTATCATGAAGTAGAGCTTTATTTTTTTGATTCCGTGCTCGAGCGCAAGTTTTATTGCGCTGCTCACTTCCCCGTCGCTCAGCTTTTTGTTCATCACCGCTCTCAATCTCTCATTAGACTCCGGAGCGAGAGTCAAGCTCTTCTGTCCGCTCTTCACCATCGCATCCACTATTGCTGCGGTTAAATTATCTGCACGAAGCGAGGGTATCGAAATTTGCAGATTTTTTTCAAGCAAAAATTTGCAGAGTTTGTCTATCTGCGAGTAGTCAGAAACAGAGGCGCCGAGAATTGTAATCTTCTTTGGGTTATTTGCTGCTATCCCCCTGTTCACGATTTCTTTCAAATTTTCCAGACCTCTCTCCCTCGGCGGCCGAGAAATAAAGCAGCCCATGCAGAACCTGCATCCCCTTGCACATCCTCTGGAAACCTCGAGAAGAAAAGTCTCACCGAACGCGGTTTCAGGAGACATTATCTGTATGACAGGATGATAGCTGTTCAGATTTTTCAGGTATGCGCGCTTCGTTGGATTGTCAAGCGCTGAAATATATGCGCCTTCAACATCTGAAAAATTCCCAGCGTTTTTCCTAATTTCAAATCGCTCAATGAATGGAATCACATTTGCCTCAGCCTCGCCGATTAAAAATACGTCTATGAATCTTTTAAGAGGATATGGATTTACTGTACACGGTCCACCTACAATGACGAGCTGCTTTCGTTCTTCCCTCCTCAGCGGGATTCCGTTTCTGTGCAGGATTTTTAAAATGTTCAGCGCATCCAACTCAAACTGCCATGAAAAAGCAATTATGTCGAAATCTCCGAGCTTTGAGTTTGTTTCCAGACTTCTGTCAAAATCTAAAAAAAGTCTCTCGCAGTAAACATTTTCTAGAGAATTCAAAATATTATAAACTATTTGAAAGCCCAGATTTGCCATCCCGACGACATAGAAATTCGGGTAAACCAAGGCAACTCTAATTTTATTTCTGAAATCTTTAAAAACGACGTTGCGCTCGAGCATGTTTTAAATTTGTACTAATAAGTATAAAATTGTGCACGTTAAAATTTGCAGGAAAGAATATGGCTACCTGCAAATTCTGCAGAAATGCTGCAAATGAGAACGTAAAGTACGACTTTCCCACGTGCGAGAAGCACCGCCATGAAATTGATGCTTTTTTTGAAAAGAAGAAAGAGATGCTGGTTGAATTTGACGACATGCGAACACTGGAAAGATTCGCAAAGCTTAATCCCGATATTATTTGCTGTCCGTGCTGCGGCGGCGGAATGCAGATTCACCACTGGAAAGCACAAAAAAATGTTAGAGTCCCGATTTTTAAGTGCGCGAAGTGCGAGTTCCTTGGGTGAGTTTACTTCTTCAGCGCCTGCTTCTGCAGAATGAAAGAATTCGGAGGAATGTCTTTGTAAACTATAACTCCGGGACCGATTAAACTGTTGCTGCCGATTTTGCGTCCTGCATTTATCATAACGTTCAGTCCGATTTTAACGTTATCGCCGATGAGGCAGCCGAATTTTCTCCTGCCCGTATCTTTAAGTTCGCTGCGGATTCGCATCTTTACATTCTTCTCATCCAGGCGCAAATTTCCCACAAGCGTGCCGGCTCCAATGTTGCAATTTTTGCCGATTATCGAGTCCCCTATGTATGACAGGTGCGGAACGTTAGTGCGGTCCATTATTATTGAATTTTTCACCTCTACTCCGTTTCCAATTTTGCAGTCATCGCCTATGGAAGTGAAGCTCCGCAGATATGCATTCGGACCTATTATCGTGTTGTCGCCTATGCAAACCGGTCCCTCTATATAGCTGCCCGATTTTATTATCGATTTCTTTCCCAAGTACAGCTTCCCCCTGCGCTTCACGAATTCTTCAATTTCGCCCCAAATTCTTTCTTCCATCCTGCCCAGCATCTCCTGGTTGGAATCTA
>JACRDW010000148.1 GCA_016212785.1 Methanobacteriota archaeon
GAATTTCGACGGCTACGGCATTGGAGGCTTATCTATCGGCGAGCCGAAAAAAGTCATGTTCGAAACCTTAAGGAATACCGTGCCGCTGATTCCTGAAGGAAAGCCGAGGTATCTAATGGGCGTCGGCTCGCCTGCCGAGCTACTGGAGTCGATTTCGCTGGGCATAGATATTTTCGACAGCGCATTTCCTACGAGAAACGCAAGGCACAATACAGTATACACAAAGAGTGAGAAGTATAATATTACAAAAGGGCGATTTGCGCAGGATTTTGTTCCGCTGGAAGAGGGCTGCAAGTGCTATGCGTGCAAAAACTACTCGAGGGCGTATGTAAATCACTTGCTGAGAGTTTACGAAACTCTCGGCATGAGGCTCGTGACCATACACAATCTGCACTTCATTCAGAACTTAATGAGAGAGGCAAGAAAGGCGATACTTGGCGATGAATTCGAGGAATTCAAAAATAGTTTCAGAAGGTAGAGAATAGCTTCTGTTAGTGGTGACTTAAAATGTTGGGGCTTCAACTTAAAATGTATCTGCTCGTTGCAGCGATGTTCGGCATTGTATATGCTGTAGCGGTAGCCGCCACAGGAGGGGCTTTGGGCTTTGCACCTTATGCGATTATGGCATCCTTTATGCTTTTCATTCAGTACATGATAGGACCAAAAATGGTAGAGTGGTCGATGAGGATAAAATATGTCTCTGACAAAGAAGCACCGGAGCTTCACAGAATGGTTGAGGAGCTTGCGCAGAAGGCAGGGCTTCCAAAGCCGAAGATTGGCATTTCTCCGCTGCCTATTCCAAATGCATTTGCATTCGGAAGATGGAAGAGCGACGGCAGGGTATGCGTAACAGAGCAGATAATGCGCCTGCTGAGTAAGGATGAATTAAAGGCAGTTCTCGGGCATGAAATCTCGCACCTAAAGCACAGGGACGTAACCGTTATAACAATGCTCAGCGTTGTGCCCATGATTCTGTGGTATCTGTCCTGGAATTTAATGTGGGCTCGCAGCGGCAGGGACAGAGGAAATGCAGCTCTGCTTGGAATTGTCGCTTTCGTGCTTTACTTCATTACCAACTTGCTGGTGCTCTACGGCTCGAGAATAAGGGAGCACTACGCAGACGCAGGCAGCGTTAATCTCGGAAGCAAGCCCCATCATCTCGCAAGCGCGCTCTACAAGCTTGTTTATGGAAGTGCGAGAGTTTCTAAAGATGTGCTGAAGCAGGTGGAAGGATATAAAGCATTTTTCGCAAGCGACCCCTCGAGAGCGTTTTACGAAATTCAGGAATTGAAACAGCTCGATACAGACCTGAGCGGCACACTAGACCAGAACGAACTCCTTGCCTTGAGGTCCAAAAGCATCAGAGTCGGCACGTCAGACAAGCTCATGGAAATATTCAGCACGCATCCAAACATGCTGAAGAGAATTAAGCATCTCTCGGAGTATCACTAACTAACTCGTCGTCCGCCCAACCTTTTTAAGCACGATGCCCTCACGGGTGCTGTATATCTCAATTTTGTCCTTCTCCTTCAGATTTAGGGAATTCACTATATCTTTAGGCAGGCGCACAGCAAGCGAAGTACCGAGTTTTATCACACTGCGTCTGAGTTTTGTGACGTTTTGTGTGGCGAACTCGGCTACGGCTCGTTCGTGCTCTTCAAGGTCGAGCCACTTCTCACCGCACCTCTCGCACACCTCTGCGCGAACATAAATACCCGGCTTCCACTCGACTAACTTTTCCTTCATTTCCACGTTACAGTTCATGCACTTCGTCATATCAATCCTCCTCGATTGTAAGCACCCACAGCACGCCTCCGCGAATCGTGAACTTGGCTCTATATTTGCCCTTCCGAATCATACCGACTTCACCGTCTTTAGTAACCTTACGGACAACTTTACCTTCTTTGATAAGCCGCCGGATGAAGTAAATCTGCTCTTCGATGCTTGAGCATTCCTCGCCCACCCTCTCTGCGATGCGCTGCGAAGCGTGGAACTTGATTTTTATAGGTATGCCGTGGATGTCGTACTTCATTTTTTCCACTATATACTATTATAGTATTTTTTTAGTATATAAACATTTTGGTTCGACCCCTGCGCAAAGGACAGCGTGGAAGCGTTGTTATGAGCGTGATGCAGACGTGCAGGAAGTAGATACAAAAGATCGAAGAAATTAGACAGAATCCTCCAACATTTGAAACGCGTTCACATTGACAAAAGTTTTGTTCTGGTGTATTCCATATCATGATAACATATACAGGCAGTAGAATGGCAAATCTTCGCATTTGCTCGTTAGACCAACAGCATTTTCACAGCCGAGAGCAGATGACCAAGCAATTACCGGCGCATACTGAACACGCACCCGCAGTAGCTCTGCCGGTATAATCCATGCTTCCTGCTCAGCTCAACGCTCTTTTTGAATCCGTTCTTTTTCTTGAAGTCGGCAGCGTAAAATTTTATTCCGTATTTTTTTGAAAGCTCCTCGCCGATGGAATTTATTGCTCTCGCATTTTTGTGCGGGCTTATCGTGAGCGTTGTTGCGAAAAAGGCAAAGTTATTTTCCTTTGCAAATCTTGCTGCCTCTTCCATGCGAAGGCGATAGCATATTTCGCATCTTGCGCCGCCCTCCGGCTCGCTCTCATAGCCCTTCGTTGCATTGAACCAGGCTGCAGTGTCGTATTTTCCTTCAATCGATTCTGCATCGAGCTTTTTCAAATTTTCTAGGCGGAGCCCGTATTCCTCTTCTGGGTGTATATTCGGGTTGTAAAAGTACGCAGTAAGCTCGAAGTCCTCTTTCAGCGTTTCAATCACATGCGTTGCGCAGGGAGCGCAGCAGACGTGCAGCAGGAGCTTGGGCATAATCGCTACACCTTCGAGAGTAGTTCGTGCGCCTTCTCGAGCACATTTCTGGCATTTCTGTAGGTCAGTCTCTGCATCGCTTCCTCATAGCCCAGCCATTCATAACCCACATGCTCGTATGACAGCTTTACCCCCTCTGCCGATGATGTTTCCACCAAGTAAAAAACTACCTCCTTGTAAATCAGCCTCTTCTCCCTTTTGTAAAAATAGTTTATCGATTCTTTAAAACCTTCGATGAAGTTTATGTCCTCTATTCCTGTCTCTTCCTCTATCTCCCTCGCAACCGTGGCTTTTTCTTCTTCACCTTCCTCCACGTTGCCCTTGACAAAATCCCAGTGCGCACCTGCACGGTGCTCACCTGCGTAGTGCAGCAGCAAGTACTTTATCCCGTTGTTTTTCCTGAAAATCACTGCCCCTGCTGATTTTTCGAGCATCATCTCACCTTCTGAAGAAGAGCCAGTTGTTTTTATATCTTATCAAAACGTAATCGCCTTTAAGCTTATCTCCGTGCAGGGTAAACTCTATCTTGTTTTCGGTTTTTTCTTTCAGCTCGCAACTTCCCCTATCCCAGATTTCGACCCTGCCTGCGCCGTACAAACCTTCCGGAATTTCTCCTTCGAAATCGGCATAGTCGAGCGGATGGTCCTCCGTTTGTATTGCAAGCCTCTTTATGCCGGGCTTTGCGGGCGGCTCTTTAGGCACTGCCCAGCTCTTAAGCACATTGCCCATGCTCAGCCTCAAATCGTAGTGCAACGTAGTTGCGTAGTGCTTCTGAACCACGAATATCATTAGCTTTATTTATTCGAGTATCGTATTTATTACCATGCTGTTCGGCACTGCTGGAGTTCCGATAAGTTCGAGGGCGAGGGATACTGCTTCTGGAGTTGCGAGGATAAAGGAGCTCGGGCTCGGATGCATGGAAATAGAATTCGTGCGCGGAGTTAAAATGGGAGAAAGCACGGCGAGAGAAGTCAGAAAAGTTGCGGAAAAAGAAAAGGTTGCACTCAGCGTTCATGCACCTTACTTCATCAATCTCAACTCGAATGAAAAGGCAGCTGCAAGTGCCCAGAGAATAAAGGATTCTGCGAGAATCGGAGCGCTGTGCGGCGCAGGAGACATAGTGTTTCACGCTGCGTATTATCAGAAAAATTCAAAGGAGAGAACCTATCAAATCGTGAAAAAGCAGCTCGAAGAGATACTTCAATGGCTGGATGCCAGAAAAATAAAAGTGCGTCTGAGACCAGAAACGACAGGCAGGAAAATGCAGTTCGGAACGCTCGAAGAAATAATAAAGCTGAGCAGCGAACTGGAAAACGTGCTGCCCTGCGTTGATTTTTCGCACATCCACGCCAGAACGAGGGCATACAACTCTTATGAAGAATTCTCTGAAATACTCGCAGAGATAGAGGAAGGGCTGGGCAGAGAAGCTCTCAAAAATATGCAGGTGCACGTATCTGGCATAGAGTACGGTCACGCAGGGGAGAAGAGGCACCTGAACTTAGGAGAGTCTGACTTTAAATATAGGGAACTCTTAAAAGCTTTCAAAGATTTTAAAGCGGAGGGGGCAGTAATCTGCGAGAGCCCGAACTTGGAGGAAGATGCCTTGCTGCTGCGGGAAGAATACAAAACAGGAGGGATATTATGAGGGTCTTGCTTTTGTTAATTATATTAACCGCAGGATGCGTAGCTCAGCCGGCTGAAAAACCAGTCTAGGTGAAAACTGCTGAGCCAAAAATTATTCCAATCAATCAATATTAATAACGCATACGCATCCAGACCACTTCGACATTGGTAAGATAAGCCAAGTAAGAAAGGAAGCTACAAAGATAATAAGGCAGTGCCTGCATACAACATAAAGCGCATGCGCAGTCCCGGGCAGCCTTACCATCCCAGCGGCTTTGGAGTAGGATATGTGATTGCAGTAGGAGGGAAAAATATCTACATAGGTGGAGATACCGAGTGCGTGCCGGAGATAAAGGAGCTTAAAAACATAGATGTCGCATTCCTGCCGATAAATGCGATAGATGAGCGCTTCACCATGCCCCCAAGCGAGGCTGCGTCTTCATACAGATACCATAATTCAGTAGGCGTCCAGAGTATAAATAACTTAAGCCTCCGGGGGGATTCGAACCCCCGACCGCCTGATTACAAGTCAGGCGCTCTGGCCAGCTGAGCTACAGAGGCAGAACGACGCTCTTCATTTAAAAGAGAGCGTTATCATAGAAAAACTTTTTGAGACAGTCGTTTATATTCTAATCATGCTCTGCGGAATAGATGAAGCTGGAAGAGGCTCTGTGCTCGGTGACCTTGTCATAGCCGGGATTTCATGCAGCGAGGATGAAATTGAGCGCCTCGAAGAAATTGGAGTAAAAGATTCAAAGAAGCTCAGCAGGAGCGAGAGAGCTAAGCTGTACAAAAAACTTGTTTCTGAATTTGAGTATTTGGTCGTCAAAATCACTCCCCCTGAAATAGACAAACGCAGCATAAGCCTCAACAAACTGGAGGGAGAGAAATTCGCAGAGATTATAAACATCATAAAACCTGAAAGAGCGTACGTGGACTGCGCAGACGTTATTCCTGCAAATTTTCGAAGCTATATAATGAAAAAGCTAAACCGTGCCTGCGAATTAGTCATAGAGCACAAAGCGGATGTTGCATATCCCATCGTTTCCGCTGCTTCAATCATAGCGAAGGTGGAAAGAGACGAAGGTATAAAAAAGCTCGAAGAAGAGTACGGCGACATAGGAAGCGGATATCCTTCAGACCCAAAGACGATTGCATTCATAGAAAATTGGTATAGAAAAAATCACTTCATGCCGAGCTTCGTAAGGAAGAGCTGGAAGACGACATCGAGGGTAAAAAATCGCAGGCTTTCTGAGTTTTAATACACCTTTGGCAATGAACTTCCAGAAGACACGCAAAGCGTAAGAGAAGGTTTCTTTAAAAGGAGTTAAAAGTATATTACAAGAATTATAAATAATAATTTAACTTTAGTATGTAAAATACTAAACTATAGTTTAATATTAGTAAAGTTTAAATACCAGTTTGTACGATAGATATCTATGTATGTAGAGCGGGAGATTAAAGAAATTTTCAAAAAAGTGTCTAAAATTTACAATATCGTAGCGGTGGTGGGTGCACGGCAGTCAGGAAAAACAACATTTCTAAAGGAGAGAATGAAAGATGTACACTCGTCATACGTTCTATTCGATGACCCGGATGTGAGGGCGCTTTTTGAAGAAGATGTAAAAAGGTTTGAAAGGCAGTATGTCGAAGGGCATGAAGTGACGGTACTGGATGAGGTGCAGTATTGCAAAGATGCAGGAATAAAACTAAAATATCTTGCAGACAGAGACAAAAAAATATGGGTCACTTCATCATCAGAAATTATTTTAGGAAAGGAGATATTATCGCATCTTGTTGGAAGGGTTTCTATTGTTAAATTGTATCCATTTTCGCTACACGAATTTTTGGCTTCAAAGGGTCAGAAGGAATTAACGTCAAGCATTCTTGAAAGGAACGTCTGGGAGCATGCAACATACGGAGGCTATCCTAAAGTTGTAGTTACCGAAGAGATTGAACTGAAAAAGATAATTCTTAGAGACCTGCACGATACTATGATCTTAAAAGACGTGGCAAGAACATTTTCAATCGAAGACATACGGACACTCGAGGAACTTGTAAAATATCTATCTGTGAATATAGGGGGAGTGTTGTCTTATGAGAGTATATCAAGAAATATAAAAATCTCATTCCAGACCCTCAAGAAATACCTTGATGCCATGGAAAAAAGTTATTTGATCGTGCGGGTGCCACCATTCTATACGAACAAGACCAAGGAGATTACAAAGCAGCCAAAGGTATATTTTTTGGACACTGGGTTAAGAAACATTGTATCGAAGACATTTAATTTGGATGGACGCCTTTTTGAAAATTATGTTCTTTCCGAATTGATAAAAATGGGGTTTGCGCCAAAATATTGGAGAACCAAATCAAAAGCAGAGGTTGATTTTGTTGTTGAAAAAGATAATACTGTTGTACCAATAGAAGCAAAACTGAACGCCGAACCTGGTAGAATAGAGAGGAGCCTTCGTTCCTTTATAGATGCTTACAAGCCAAAGACTGCCATTGTTGTGGCATATAAAGGGGCAAAAGGCACTATGCAAGTAAATGATTGCAATGTTATATTTACAGATGCGTTGAATATGGGACAGTTTCTGAGATAAAGTGTTTTAATATTTCTGCTCTTCCGCAAGGAAGATGGCACTACCGAAGGTAGGCGCAAAACAATTCGGTCTTGCTCGCGCAAGCGCCAGCTTCCTATCGGAATTTCACCTGCTCCGCTATCGCTTTTTTCAGCTTTTCGATTTCGTGCGGGAAGCCGAAGTAGTCTGCGAATTTCTGCGTCGTTGTGAGCATCTTCGTTCTTCCCGCAGGCGCTGCGAGGATAAAGCCCTTGTTTACGAGCTCTTTGACGTGCGCGTACGTGGAGTAGCCGCGAGATTTAACGACCTCTGCCTGAGTTACGGGCTGCTTGAGAGCGATTAGGGACAGGGTTTTCAGGACTTCCTGCGAGACGACCGGCTTTACCAGGCTGAGCATAGGAGTAGCGAAGATGTCCTTGACCTGCATCAGATAGCTGTCGCCGCCTATGCAGCGAATCTCCACAGCGCTCTCCCGCGAGTCGTAGCTGTTTTTCAGGAGCTCGATTGCATTCTTGATTTCTTCTCTGGTTGCGCCAGAAATCTTGCAGAGTTCTTCGATTGAAATAGGCTCTATTGAAAGGAAAAGCGCTGCCTCGATGAGCTGCTCGACTTTCATTGCCTCACCGTCACGAAAATCTCTCCAAACAGCTCCTTCTGCCAGAGAGTTACCTTCTGCTGGGAGTCGAGGTAGAGCAGGCAGAGCAAAACCTCGACTATGCCCCTTCTAGTTTTCTCGGTAAGTATCTCTGAAAATTTTATTACTTCATGCACCTTTGCAAGGTTTTGAATTCTCTCCAGCACGTTTGCGATTTTTTCTTTTATGCTCTCCTCATCGATTTGAATCACGAGCTTTGGTTGAGTTCTGCCCTGTTTTGGAAAATTCTTCCTCAGCATTTCCTCGCCGAGGGCGCGCTGCAGAGCCTCAACAAGCTCGAATAAGGTAACCTTTCTTTCAACCTGCCTTCTCATGGGCAGCGAAAGTGCGGCAATTCCGCTGGTTTCCTCGTAGTCTGCATAGCTGCCGATAAAAAAATCGTCTATAGTCGACTGCGGTTCCTCTCTGGGAACAAGGCTCTCTGACTTCATTTTTAGCAGTATCGCGGCTGTTAGCAGGGTTTTGCCGGAGAGGCGTAGATTTATGGTAGCCATTTCCCTGACTTTCTGGAGAAATCTGCTGGCAATCTCAGCTATGTCAATCTGCCAGGGGTCCATCTCCTCGCTTATTACCAAATCCACCAACATTTCAATAGGATGCGTCTCCAATTTCCAACTCAACTCCAACTATTTTGCTTACTCCGTCCTCGTTGGATATTCCGAAAAGCTGGTCAGCAGATGCCATGAGGCTGTCTCTTAATGAAACCACAATGAACTGCGCCTCCTTCGAAGAATCCTTTACCAGATCAGACGCCTTCTTCACGTTTTCGTCGTCCAGAAACATGTCTATCTCGTCCAGAACATAGAAAGGCGCAGGCTGGTAGCGCTGGATTGCAAATATGAACGAAAGCGCAGTCAGCGTTTTCTCTCCTCCGGACATGAGCTCAATGTACTGCGGATTCCTGCCCTCTGGCTTTGCCTGAATTTGCAGGCCGCCCTCAAGAGGAGTTGCTTCGTCGAGCAGCAGCTCAGCGATGCCGCCGTCTGAGAGCTGGGAAAATATTCTCCTGAAATTCGCTGCCACGTTCTCAAATACCTCCATGAACACTGCTTTCTTTCTGTGCTCGATTTCCTCCATCAGCTTTAGAATTGCGTTCTTCTCTTCCTGCAGTGTTTGAACGCGAACGCTGAAGCCGCCGAACTTCTCTTTAACTGCCTCAAAGTCCTCGATTGCACGCATGTTTATCGGCTCCAGCGAAGCCATTTCCGCTTCCATTCTGGCTATCTCGCCTTCCAGGTCAGCTGTATCTATAGGCTCTGTGATGTCGAATTTTAAATCAGAATAGGCAGCGAGTGCCTTGTTGATTTCCTCGAGCTTAGCCTCAAGCCGGGCTTTCTCTATCTTCGAATATTCGGTTTTCCTGCCTACCTTGGTTAATTCCTCTCTCAGCGAGTCATTCTTCCTGCTGATTTTTTCTATACCCTTTACGAAAAACTCTCTCCTTGCTTTTGATTTATCTATCTCGGCTACTATTGTGCTTTCCTTTTCTTTAAGGTTGGAAAATGCGATTTCCAGTTCTTTTTTCTTTTTCTCGGTTGCGTCTATTTGGGCTTCAAGCCTTTTCTTGACAGAAGTTATTTCCTTCAGCTCAGCCTGCAGCTCAGAAATTCTCGGAGACAGAATATCGTTTATCTTCGAGTCGCTGAGGCTGCGCCGATTTTTCTTGCTCTCCCTCTCCTTTTCAAGTTCAAAAATTTGCAGCTCCAGATTCTTTATGTTCTTGAGGATTTCCTCAATCCCGGAAGTCTGCAGCTCTTCTTCGATTGAGTTCTTCTCTTCACCGAGCTTCGATACCACGCTGGACAGAGCTTTGATTTTTTCTTCATTCGCCTCCATCTTCTCTGAAATCTCTTTAAGCTCAGAGTATATTTCAGAAGACAGCACTTCCCTTAACGCAATTATTTTTCTCAGCTCTTCTATGTTTTCGCCGCACGTCCTGAGCCTTTCAGACAGGACCTCTCTTTCTCTGGCGCTGTCCACTTCTTTCGAAGCCAGAGTTTCGAGCCCTGCTCTGACCTCTTCCTCTTTTTTCAGCAGCGCTTCTCTCTCTTTCTCAAGTTTTTTCAGCTCGCTCTCCAGCGATTCTATCTCTCTTTTAGAAGCATCTACTTCTTCGAAGCTCAACCCGCTCGGCTTGTAGAAACCGCCGCTCATGCTTCCAGATTTTTCTACCAAATCGCCGTCCAGAGTAACCATTCTTGCCTCGCCTATTGCGCTTCTTGCGAAGGCAAGGTCTTTTACAACGAGGGTATCCCTGAAAACATAGACGAATGCTTTTTTAAACTTCTCGTCGAAATCAACAAGCTCCAAGGCAAAGCCGTAGGTTTTCTTTGCAATTTTTTTGGCGTTGACATCTGGCTGCGAAACCTGTAATTTGTTCAGAGGAAGAAAAGTCGCCCTGCCCAAGCGCTTTTCCTTCAGGTAGTTTATGCACTTCTCTGCGGTTGCGTCTGTATCTACCACGATAAACTGCAAGCCTCTACCAGCGGTAGCTTCCAGCGCCTTTGAAAATTTAGGATTCACTCTGCCCAGCTGCGCTATTGTGCCGTAGATTCTGCTTTCTTTAAGCTTTAAAACAGCCTCGATTGCCTCGTTGAAAGAAGTCTTTTTGACTTGCTCCAGGACGCCAAATTTAGCACGCACCCCGGATAGCTTCTCTATATTAAACTGGATTAGACCACTGGTCTTCTGAATCTTCTTTCTGAGCTCGATGCTCTCGTCTATTAATGCGCTTTTCTGCGAGAGAGCTTTTTCCAAACTCGCATCCAGATTATTCTTTTCATCAGAAGTAGCTTTCTTTAATTCGTTCAGCTCCTCCAGCTTTGCCTTTTTCTCAGCAATTTCCCTGCCCACCTCCTGATGGATTCTGCTCTTCTCCGCTTTTCTCTCGTTCAAAAGAGCGTTCTCCCTCTCAAGTCCGAGCAGTTTGCTTCTCTCTTCTTCGAATTTAGTTCGCACGTTTGTTAGCCTTTCTCTTTTATCCAGTGCGACCTTGTCTTCTTTTGATATTCTCTCGTACTCTTTGTCCACCTCGACCCTAAGCTGCGAGATTTTACTTTCAGCGCTATGTTGCGCTTTTTCCAGAACTTCGTTGCTTGCCTCGTAATTTTTTATTTCCTCAGAAACCGCAGCAGTATTAGAGCTGCATCTTGCATAGCGTTCCTCAAGCTGCGCTATTTCCGCCTTCGCTGCGCTAAGTTTTTCTTCTTGATAAGTGAGTTCGTTCTTGAGCTTTTCGAGTTCTCTGAATATCTCGAACTGCTCTGTTTCTTCCTTCAGAATTATGTCTGCGTTGAGCTTTTCAACTTCCTTCTTTTTGACTTCCAGTTTTAAAAGCAGGATGTTGAGATATTTATCGATTCTTTTCGTCCTCTCCTCTTCTTCCTGAATTGCGTTATTCAATTTTTCTATGCCTGCGCTGATTTCTAGGTGACTCGAGTGGAGAACAATGCCCTTGCTTCTTCTTATTTCTCCCTTCAAAAATTCATGTCGCAAAGCGTCGTTCTTCTCCTTCTCAAGTTTTTGCAGCTGCTCCCTAACCTCGCCGAGAACCGCCTCCACCTTCGATACATTCTCAGAAACCTTCTCGAGCTCACGCAGCGCCTTTCTCTTTTTTTCGTCATACTCTGCTATGCCGGCAATTTCGTCTATTACTCCCCGCCTTTCTATCGGATTCATTTCTACTATTTGAGTAACATCGCCCTGCAAGACTATGTTGTGTCCGTCGGGCTGGATTTTTGCTGCAGATAGAACGTCCAGAATCTCTGTCCTGCTGGTTCTCTTTCCGTTGAGCCTGTAAACGCTGTTGCCTTCGACGTCGATGCTACGGGTTATTTTAATCTCCTTTGAGTCGATGGGTATTTCCCTGCCGGAGTTGTCTAAATAAAGCGAGACTTCTGCCTC
>JACRDW010000149.1 GCA_016212785.1 Methanobacteriota archaeon
AAGAAACAATCTCGCCGGCTCTGGAAAAATTTGAGCTTAAATTATATTCAAGAAAACCTTCGTTGATTATGTGGATTGGCGCCTCTTTATCAGAGTTGTGATGAAAGAGCACTGACAGCGTACCGTTCTCATCAACGCTGGCGCTGTCTATAATAACTTCAAAAGTTGGGTCATCTTGTATAATCTCGATGCTTACGTTTGTATTAGGCTCTGCTACTATCACCTGCCACAAATCAGATTTTGTGCTCGCGATTTCTGATTGGAAATAATAAGTAGTCGGTGGTTTCGTTAAGTTGGGGGATACTATGGTGTATGACCTTGAAATAGAATTATTAACCGTACCAACATTCCACTCTATCTTATTATATATTGTATTATATGGGCTGACGTTTCCGCCGTTGGCATCCCTTATCCTCCATTCTACGGGGAAGTAATCGACTAGAACTCCGTTCTCGATTTGGATTGAGACCATTGCTGTAATTTTCATGTCAATTGGAGCAAGGGGGGGTGCCTTGTGCTGCCCGACTTTATGCCCTGTTAACTCCCTGTCGAAGATTATACTCGTGGTATTGGTCGTCGCGTTTGAGGCATCGGCAACGACCACCATCCATTTCTTGCTTTTCTGCTCTGCCAGCTCTGACTGGAAGTAGTATTTTCTTGCAGGAGATGTTCCTGCGGGGCTTATAATCGCATAGGATTTTGAAATAGTGCCGTCAACCTTGCTAACGTTCCATTCGATTCTGTTGTACTCAGAATCAACTCCGCTAACGATTCCGCCGCTGACGTCTAGTATCGTCCAGTTTACCGGGAAGTAATCGATTAGAACTCCGTTCTCTATTGGGCCTGAGACCGTTGCTGTAATTTTCATGCCAACTAAAGAGAGAGGCGGTACCTTGTGCTCTCCTACTCTGTCTCCAGACAATTCCCTATCGAAGATTATACTCGTGGTATTGGTTGTAACATTGACTATTTTTTTATCGATTTTAGTCTCATTGCCCTTGGGAGTTTCGGGTTTTCCTTTGTCAGCTGCTTTTTCCTGTCCTTTCAAGCTTTTTTCGTCAGCCTTGCCAGAGCCGCCGCCTGCTCCACCGCCGGAGCCACCGCTACCTTCCTGTCCACTTGATTTACCGACTCCCTTTCCCTGCCCGCTAGGCTCATCTGCACCTCCATCGGCTCCATTCCCTGAGCCCTGGCCACCTGACTTATCAGCGCCTTGTCCTTGCCCCTTCGAGCCTTGTCCGCCGGAATCGCTTGCTCCACCACCTGAGCCGCTGGAGCCACCCGCATTCCCTGACCCCTGTCCGCCTGAGCTGCCGCCGCTTTGTCCAGAACCCTGTCCACCAACTCCACCACTTGCGCCGCCAGAACTTTGTCCGCCTGAGCTGCTTGCTCCACTGCTTCCTTGACCTGAACCACCAGAGCCCTGACCGCTTGAGCCTCCGGTATCGCTTGCTCCGCCACTAGCTCCACCACCTGAAGTGCCACTGCCTGCTCCTTGTCCTCCTGAGCCACTAGAACTCTGTCCACTTGCGCCACCTGCTTCACCGCCTGCCCCTTGGCCACCAGAGCCACCTGAACTGCTGCCGGAACTACCTGACCCACCGCTACCCTGACCACCAGAGCCGCCTGTATCACTCGCTCCGCCACCAGCCCCACCGCCTGAGCTGCCACTTGAACTGCCACTGCCCTGTCCGCCTGAACCACTAGAACCCTGACTACCTGCTCCTCCGCTTGTTCCACCACCTGAGCCACCGCTAGCTCCTCCGCCTGCACCTCCAGAACCCTGTCCTGAGCCGCCACTGCCAGATGCGCCAGCGCCTCCACCTGCTCCCCCGCCTGAGCCACCGCCTGTTCCTTGACCCCCTGAGCTACCACCTGCTCCACCAGAACCACCCGCACCGCCGCTCTGTCCACCACTTGAGCCACCAGAGCTACTTGCTCCACTGCTTGATCCTTGCCCGCTTGAGCCGCCGCTGTCAGATGCTCCGGCGCTGCTGCCTCCTCCCTGTCCACTAGAGCCGCCACCAGCACCCTGACCGCCAGAGCCGCCAGTTAATGCAAAAGCAATATTCACATCATTGGAAAATATGCCTAATACGAAGAGCAATAATTCTAATATACTAACTAACTTAACTTTTCTCTCATCAGCTGTCCAATTCATTTCCCTACACCAGACTGATATCCCACTCCAGTAGCATTGCCATCCTTCTACAATGAAGTTAGCCTAGTACGTAATCAAGATTTGGTTTGCAAATACGCACAAAACATGCTCAATTTTGTTTTTTTCTGATATATATCCCTTTTTTTGAAAAAAAGTTTACAGAATTGCGGCTTTGTAAAAAAAATTCACATTACAAAACTTCTTCCTTCAAATTCCTCAGAGACTGGGCTATCTTCCTGCCCTCTTCCGTAAGCAAATACCTCTTTTCGCTGTCCTGCTCGACCACTCCGCCGGACTTTAACTTGCGCAGGTGAAAGCTGAGCTTCTCATGGTCTTCAATGCCCAGCTTTTCAACCATTTCCATAAAGGGGGCGTATCCTGTGCTGAAGAGATATTCGATGGTGTCTCTTCTTATGGGATTCGAAAGCGATTCTATCGCAGAGGCTATGCTCGGCGCCTCTTTCTTTAACCTGCTTTCTTTGAGCCTTTCGCTGAATCTCGCTTCCTCAATGGTTCGCTTTACAGCGACCTCGATTTCATTTATCTTGAAGGGCTTTGAGATGTAGTCGCTTGCGCCTTTCTTCATCGCCTCGACTGCGTTTTCGACCGTTGCGAAGGCGGTTATCATTATCGCCTTTATATGAGGCTTGAGCTTCTTGATTTCGAGCATTAATTCCATGCCGCTCATGCCGGGCATTTTGAGGTCTGTCAAAACGATGTCCCAGTCTTCCTTTTTTACTCTCTCCAGGGCTTCGGCGCCGGAGCCGACGTGAGAAACGTCGTACCCTTCGCTTGTCAATATCTCGGCAAGGTCTACCCGCATTTGCCTGTCGTCATCAACTACCAGAATCTTCTTCATTTTGAATCCACTCCTCAAAACTCATTGCATTCGTTTTTCGTCGCGTCTTCGCCCTTGGTCCTATCGGAAGAGCGCGAGTCTTACGCACTAGCTTCGCTATTCGTTTTCCCCGAGGGCTTTTTTCAAAAGGGCTCATTTTCAATCCACTCCTCGCACTTCGACTTCGCTTGGTGCATTCGCTCTGAAAGAGCGAACGCATGAGAGTCGCTCATGCCCTCGTTCATTCCGAACGAGTGCTCGTCGTGTCTTGACCCAAATGGGTCTCGGCACGAGGCATCATTCATACCTGCTATTGTGGAAAGCTTGATGCCGAAGTGCTGAGAAAGGCAGCTTGATTGTGAACGTACTTCCCTTACCGACCTCGCTCTCCACTTCTATTTTGCCCCTATGTTTTTGAATTATCCCGTAACTTATAGATAAACCTAACCCGGTGCCTTTTCCGACCTCTCTGGTTGTGAAGAACGGGTCAAAGATTTTTCCGAGATTTTCCTTTGGAATTCCTGCGCCGGTGTCTGTGAATTTAATTTCGACATTGTCCTTTGTCGCCCTCGTTGTTACGGTCAGCCTGCCGCCACCAGGCATCGCCTGGCACGCATTGGTTATTATGTTTGTAAAAACCTGCCTCAGCTGCGCAAAGTCTGCACTTATCTCAGAGAGGTCGCCAAAATTCTTAACTACCTCTATACCGGCGAGCTGCTGCTCCACGCTGCCTAATGCCTTCAAAATCGCAGCATTCACGTCCACAGGAGCTACCCTGAGCTTGGTTTCTCTTGAGAAATCCAGCAAGTCTCTAACGATTCTGGCGGTGGCGTCTACATTTTCCTCGATTACCTTCAACCTATGGATGCCAGGGTCGCCTTCCTTCGCCCCCCTCAGGAGCATCTGCGCATTTAGCGAGATATTTGCAAGGGGATTGTTCATTTCATGCGCAATGCCCGCTGCCATCTGACCCAGCGAGGCTAATTTCTCTGACTGGACCAGCTTCTTCTGAGCCTCATCCAAGTTGTCGACCATTGCATTGAACGAGGAAGCAAGCATTGCTAATTCATCGCCTGTTTTTAAATCTATCCTGTGGCTTAAATTACCTCTGCCTATCTCCTCTGCCCCTCTGACCAGCTTCTGTATCGGCAGGGTTATGGAGTGGCTCAAGAACACGACGAATAAAAGAACTACGAGCGTTATGCCGCTTCCAATCAGAACTACGGCTCTCCGCAGGGCATAGATTGGAGCAAACGCTTCTGCTTGCTCTATCTCGGCAACTATGCACAGCTCTCTGCCCGGCATCCATCTATAGGAACCTATAACCGGAACGCCCTTATAATTTTCATAGAGCGCAACTCCTGACCTTTGCTTTAGACACTCCTCAACGCCCATAGTGCGCACCTCTTTTTTCAAAGGCAACTCCTCTCTGAATCTGCGCTCAGAAAAAAAGAAATAATTCTTGTCCACTAAATAAATTTCTCCGGTCCTGCCCAGAGTTGTTTTTTCCTCAACTATGGCGCCCATTCCTTTAAGACTGACCTTTCCAGAGACTGCGCCGAGCAGCTTCTCTTCCTCGCTCCTGACCAGAGCGGTTATGGTCAGCGGAGGCTTCTCAAGCGGGGATGCGTAAAACTCTCTTGTAAAATTAAATAACTCTCCCCTGCCCTCGTTTTCTTTATTCGTCGAAACTATTACCTCCACTCCGGTGTTCAGGAAAAAAACTTCAGAAAAATCCGGGTCTTCCTCCCCGAGAGTTTTGAACTGAGTTAGCATGTCCTCATAAGCTCTCATGTAGATAGGGTCCCCCTTCATGCGTGCCGCAAGCCGGAACGAGTTTTTCTGGACGACCGGAGACCTTGCCAGCAGCAGAATCTCCCTTTCCTTCTTATCAATCCATGCCTCGATTTCTCCCTCCTTCAGTACCGTCGTTGCGGTTAAGTAATTCGAAGTCTGGGCTTCTATAGCCCTCCTGCCGCTGTCGTATGCCATAAAACCTATGACCGTGAGGGGCACGATAGAAAATATCAAAAAATATACCGTAAGCTTTATCATCAAGCCCATTACTATCCCAGAAAGAAAAAGAAGTATATATTTTTACCTATCGCTTGCTTTGGAAGTGTCCGCCTCTATCAGCAGCCCTATCGATTTCATTCCCTTCAGAATCTCCACCACCTTCTCGACAGGAACATCTATCTCAAAGGCTATATCTTCAGCGCTTGCCTCCCCTTTTTCCCTCACCAACAAAAGCACTTTTTCTTCCAAGCTCATTTTTTCAACACCTGAAAATTTTTACTTTGTAAAGATTTTCTGCGTTCAGGTATATAATCTTTTTTTGAAAAAAAATTCACATGATGTGAAGAAAAATTCGCATAACTAAAGTAGAAAATTATCTTTTTATTTATGAGCGAGAATATCAAAGTTCGGAAGGAAGATAAGAAGCTCAGCTTCACGGACTGTGCTTCCATAGATTGATGAAAAGCAGGGGCATAGAATACATTGCAAGCTTTGACAGGGTATGCTAAACATAATCCTCTAAGAAAACCAGCTTAAAATTTTCCTCTAACTTAAGAGAAAATTCCTCTTCTCTATGTCTAAATATTGCTGAGACTCTTTCCTGCTCTGAAAGAGCTAGCAGATAACAATCTGATAAGGCAATACCGTACTCATATTTGATTTCACCTGCTCTAAGCCCGAGTTGGTAATCGATTTCATAAACCTCCACATTCGGATGATGATAAATGAATTCATAAAACTTCGCGGCAAGCTGTTGGGCTTTTCCCTTGCCCAAAATCTTTTCATAAACCCTCCTCGATACGTAATATATTTCTGTGGGAGTTACCTGGGGAAGGATGGACTTGAGATCGTTATTTTTCACTCGATCTATGACTGCCGTTGCTTGAGCGTGATATTTTCCACCAGTGTTTATATATTCGACCCATACGCCAGTGTCAATCGCCGCCACTGCCACTTTCGACACCTATGTCCTTTAACAGCTTCACAATTTTTCTCTCGTCCATTTCTCTTGAATATTCTAAAGCTTCTCGGGTATCTTCCGGACCTGCATCGACGAGTAACTCATCGAGATCACTTTCTGGCTTTGAAATCAGAACTATCTTTTTATCCTCTAAAAAAGCCTTTAAACTCACTCCTTCAACTAAGCCGAGCTTGTCTCGAATAGGTTTTGGTATTACTACCTGTCCACGCTTTGATATTTTAACTATGCTCATTAACGCCACCGAGTAAAAATATGATTGAATTCGTATTTAAATCTTACTCAAATGTCCAGGGTTCATGGCGTGTATTGCCTTTACTTTTTCCAGTACCTCAAAAGCTGCGTCGAGTTGTCAAACGGCAAAGGTTTTTTAGTTTGTCTAAAATGCAAAGGTAAGAGAACACGCTTCCACGCTTTTTGAATCAAAAATTTTCAATTTCTCATTTTCGAATTTTGGTGGCAGCATTAACCACTGCATTGAGGGTCTACATTTACCGTAGAACTTACTAAATCACTCACATAGCCGTCTTTCATGGCATACACCGTAACGATTGTTGGAAACGCAAGATATAAATTAACCCGGCAAAGGAAGTAAAAGCTGAGGAGATATTGTGAGCGTAGATTTTGCTTACTCTCATATTGAATTCACTGTTTTCGTTAAGGAGGTGTTACTTCAACTTAAAACATCGGAGCAGTACTCATGAATAATTCATTTTTAAATATCCCATCAAAGCACAAAGAAATATTAACGGCAGCAATAAAAGATATGTTAGAGTTTAAGGGAGATGCTAGAGCATTTAAAAAAGAGGACGCAATAAGATATCAAAAAGAGATTGGGGAGCTCTTTTCAAAATTATTGGCGGAGGGATATTTAAAAATCGAAAATAAGCATTTGGAGGGAAAGGGATATTTCGAATTAAAAAAACAAGAACTTGACTATATTGATAAAGCGGATTACTTTCTATCCTCTATGTATAGACGAAGCCATAGACAGAATCATGACGTTTCCTTATTTCAATATGCATTTTATACTAAGATAACCCCTAATCAAAGTTCGTTTTTAGGACTCTCGCTGTATTTGATGGTGTGCGAACACGTATTCAATTTATTTGAGGACGAAACCTTAATTAGATCATTTGCAGACCTAAAAAATAAGGGAGGTATCAGAGTAGGTAAAAATGTGGCCTTATACACAAAAATGGAAATAATAAAAAGACTTGCAAGGGAAAACAGTACTTTTCTGGGTTGCATTGACCGCAACTTAAGAAACTCCATAGCCCATTTTGATTTTGATATAGACGGCAGGGGAACTGTTACGTATATTAAAAACAACAGACAGGTTAAACTAGGAAGAAGTGAGCTAAGAAATAAAGTAAAACAACTCCTCTGGCTCAATAGAGTAATGTTCCTAACAAAGTTTTTAGAGAGAGTAAAATACATAGAAAAAATTGTGACGAAAACTATTGAAATTTAAGTGGTTTTACTTACAGAATCGCTTGCATAGCCGTTCTTCAGGGCATATACCGTAACCATCATGATGTCTTTTGTATCGTATGTTGTTGTAGACTTCCACTCGCTATATTGAGAGCCTGTTTCCTGCAATATCCCGGAAAGCCCGCGATTGCCACAAAGAATAACAGAATTCTGGTCAAGCCTGCGACGAAGTAGAGCTTGCTGACAGAATTCTCTCTCTTTACAGCCCGTAAACTCCTTTTTCAAATTGTGTCGATTATGGAAAACAAAACTATTTTCCCCTAA
>JACRDW010000016.1 GCA_016212785.1 Methanobacteriota archaeon
AGAAAGCAGGATTCGAGAATTTCCTCATCGACACTTCGCTAATAAGCATTCCCTCTTCCGCCTTTTCTTTTCTGGCTAGCAGGAGAATAAAAGAGGAGTTCGGCTTTCCAGTTGGCTGCGCTCCTTCGAATGGAAGCGATATGGTGAAGAAAAAAACAGAGCGAATGTTTGAAAAAACTGGATTCATTGCCCTCGACTCTGCTGCCCACGCGCTAGCTTCTATTTTCTGGAACGATTTTCTGCTTTTTGGACCCATTGAGAGCGCTCCGTGGCTATTTCCTGCTATAGCCACTGCAAATTCTATGCTGCCTGCTTTTATTTGGGAGGAGAGAAAAGCTTTGCCAGAACGCCAAAATCACCCTCTCAATAAGTTCTACTCAGATTTTGTGGATTCCCTGCTTGGAAAAAGGAAGATTCGAGGCGACATGAAGCCTCCCAAAGAGTAAAGATAAGCACCAATTTTAAATATAAGTAGCGACAATAGATGCCTAGAACTGAAAAGGAGGCGCGCAATGGCAGAGGATAACGTGGTTTACGTGGGTACCAAACCTACCATGAATTATGTGCTTGCAGTGACAACGCAGTTTACAAACAATCCGAAGGAAGTTGTTATAAAGGCCAGAGGCAGAGCTATAAGCAGGGCAGTGGACGTTGCGGAAATCGTGAGGCGGAGGTTCAACACCGATGCAAAAGTTAAGGACATAAAGATAAGCACAGAAGATTTGAAAACAGAGGAAGGAGGAACAATCAAGGTATCCTCTATCGAGATCACCCTTGAGAAGTAATCTTTTTTCCTTCGCGGTGGTCCAATGGACTTGGATAGAATGTTGGAAGTTTTTGGACAGAATAATGTTAAATTGAATATCCTAGTTAAAGACGAAAAAATTTTAGAAATTCGAGCTAAAGGCAAAAATATAGACATCGAAATTTGTAACATAGAAGACGCTAAAAAACTAATAAAGGTACTATGGAAAGATTAAAAGCTCTCCGCAGTTTTGCAGAGGCTCTGGAAAATAAGGGGTACACGGTCAGCGTATTCCACGAGGATAAATTAATTCTCCGCATGGGCAAGGACGCAAAAGGGCTGCTCTCTTTTTTTGGCGTTGAAGTAGGGAATCTAAAGACTCTCTTGAAATTTCTGGAAGAGTAGATATGCTTGCAGCAAGGGTTGAAAAGAAGCATGCAGAATTACTTCGTAAACGCCTGCTCAAAGCAGGCGTGCTGGACAGAGACAGAAAGATTGTGGAAAGGGAGAGGTTTGTGGAGATACCTCTAGTGAAATCGTTAGACGAAACTATGAAGAAAATAAAAGGCTTCGAAATTGTAGAGCAGTGCAGTGCAGAGTGCTACAAGCCAAAGCTGAGTTTTGAGAAAATAAAGCAGGCTTTGAGGCCTGAGGTCGGCGAGAGGGAAATAAGCTATTTAAAAGGGGGCTGGGAAATCGTTGGCGAGGTTTTAATCATCGAGCTGCCCGGAGAATTAGAAAATAAAAGGCAAATAATCGGGAAAAAATTTTTGGAACTTTTTCCAAGAATAAAGACCGTGCTGAATAGAATTGAGATTACCCATGAATTCCGGAAGCCGCTCGTAGAAATAATCGCCGGCAGTAAAACAGAAACCGTGCACAAGGAAAACTACTGCCTGTTCAAGCTTGATGCTTCAAAAATCATGTTTTCTGCCGGAAACATGGGGGAAAGAAAGAGGATTGCGAACATCTCAAATCCCAGCGAAGTCGTCGTCGACATGTTTGCGGGCATAGGTTACTTCAGCATTCCTGTTGCAAAGCACTCCAAACCTAAAAAAGTATTTTCTATCGAAAAAAATCCAGTTGCCTTTGAATACCTGAAGGAGAGCATAAAGCTGAATAAATTAAGAAACGTGGAGCCGATTTTCGGGGACTGCAGGGAAGTTGCTCCAAAAAACGTTGCAGACAGGGTGATAATGGGCTATTTTTTCGAGCAGGAAAAATTTCTGCCGGCTGCTGTGAATGCGCTGAAGAAAAAGGGGGTTATTCACTACCACGACCTAGCTATGAAAAAGGAAATTCCAAGCAGGGTGGAAGATGTTAGAGCCGCGCTTAGAGAGCTGGGATGCGAGGTAGAGCTGATAGAAAAGAGAATCGTCAAATCTTATGCACCCATGCGCTGGCATGCTGTATTCGACTTAGTGGTTAAAAAAATATAAGAGCAAGAAACCTATAGGAAATTAAGATGAGCGAAATCGAAGAGCTTATAAAAAATGGAGAAACAGGCAACGTAGAATTCAAGGAGTACCTGAGCAGGAAGATACACCTCGAAAAATCCAGAAGGCAGGGCTTGGCCTCTCAGATGAAGTACAGAGTGCTCAACGGCAGCGGAAGAGCAATATATCTTCTGGGCGTTACAGACGACGGCGAAATCAAAGGTTTAACAAAAGCGCAATTAGATGAAACTTTTGAAGTTCTGGATTTAATAGCCAGAGAAAATGGATTTGCAGCGACTGAAAAGAAAACCATAAGCCGCAATGGGAACTTTGTGGGCAAAGTTCTGATTGAGAAAATGCGGTTGGAAAAGGAGCACCTGCTCGTAGGCACCGCAGGTCATGTAGACCACGGCAAGTCCACGCTGGTCGGCACCCTCGTTTCCGGAGAGCTCGACGATGGAGCAGGAAAGACGAGGCTGTATTTGGATACCCAGAAGCACGAGATAGAGCGTGGGCTAAGCGCAGATTTGTCCTATGCAGTTTACGGCTTCGACAGGAGCGGCGGAGTAATCAGGCTGAAAAATCCGCTGAGCAAGAAAGAGAAAGCGAGCGTCGTTGGAAAAGCTTCGAAGATAGTTTCATTCGTAGATACGGTAGGTCACGAGCCCTGGCTTAGAACAACGATTCGGGGCATCGTTGGTCAGAAGCTGGACTATGGAATCCTGACGATAGCAGGGGACGAAAAAATCACGCACATAACCAAGGAGCATTTAGGAATACTGCTCGCAATGAACCTGCCTGTCGTAATTGCGATAACCAAATGCGACAAGGCAAGAGACTTGAGCAAACTTGAGATGGACATTTCAGACCTTATGGGCATAGTAGGCAAGGTTGCGAAGTTCATAAGGTCTGAAAGAGACCTGGAATTTCTGCCTTCTTTCTGGGAGACCAGGGTGGTGGTGCCGGTTATCAGAACTTCTGCAAAGACCGGTGAGGGCCTGGAGCTGCTGGACAAGCTGCTCTACGTTCTGCCGAAGAGAACGTCACAGTTCGACAGGAACAGAGAATTTCTAATGTACATAGACAAGATTTACAGCGTGCCCGGAACAGGTACCGTGGTGAGCGGAAGTGTAAAGGAAGGAGTGGTAAAGCGGGGAGAAGAGCTGTACATAGGTCCCACCAGCGATGGGAATTTTCACAAGATAAAGGCTTCGTCCATAGAAATTCATCACTTCTCAGTGGACTCGGCAGAGGTAGGCGAAATTGTAGGAATAGCTCTGAAGGGGCTGGAAACCGAAGTGGAGCGAGGTATGATCATTACCGTGAGAAGAGATTTAAAGAGCGCCAGAAAATTCGAGGCAGACGTAGTTGTCTTGAATCATCCGACGAAAATCTCAAAGGGCTATGAGCCGGTTGTGCATCTGGAAACAATCTCAGAAACGGTAGTCGTAGAGCCTCTGGACGTCGATTTTCTGGCTGCGGGAGACAGGGGGAGAGTCAGGATGCAGTTCAAGTACAGACCGTATTATATAAGGGAAGGGCAGAAATTTGTTTTTAGAGAGGGCCGAAGCAAGGGAATTGGAAGTGTGACGAAGGTATTGAATTGAAGATTTTGATTTATCACGCAAGGCAGTGCGCCCCGAAAGCATGCACTGCGCTGAAACTCAAGAAGTTCGGCCTGGCAAAAGTTATTTATAGTCCGCAAGGCATACCAAGAAACTCGCTCATGCTGAATCCCTTTGCGGAGAGAGTAATTTCAAAGGAGGACAGCAGGTATCTCAAAAACGGACTGGTTGCCCTCGACTGCTCCTGGAAAAAAGTAGCTGAAGTATTTCGGTTGAAAAAAACTGTGCAAAGCAGAGTTCTCCCCCTGCTGGTCGCTGCGAATCCTGTGAACTACGGTAAAGCAAATATACTGAGCACCGCAGAAGCTGTTGCTTCTGCGCTTTACATTCTGGGCTACGAAGAGGAGGCAAGAAAGATGCTCTCAAAATTCAAGTGGGGACCAACCTTTCTTGAATTGAACGCAGAGCTACTGAAGGAG
>JACRDW010000017.1 GCA_016212785.1 Methanobacteriota archaeon
GTTGTCTTTGCATCCGAAACAAAAGAGTCCATCGAAAACGCTGTTAGAATACTACTTTCGACTTTGGGAGTGTCCAAAAAATGACCAACCAGAAAACTATACACCGCTTAATTCAAGGAGATGCTCGGAATCTTTCCTTCATCCCAGATGAGAGCATTCACTTGGTTGTTACTTCACCGCCATATTGGAAACTTAAAAGATATCGCGAACATCCCGACCAAATGGGGCACATCGAAGATTACGAAAAGTTTATAGAGGAACTTTCAAAAGTTTGGCAGCATTGCTATCGTATTTTAGTTCCTGGCGGAAGATTAGTTTGTGTGGTTGGTGATGTGTGCCTTTCACGAAGAAAATTCGGCAGGCATGTTGTAGTTCCTCTTCACGCCGATATAGCGGTATCTTGCAGAAAAATAGGATTTGATAATCTGAATCCGATTATTTGGTATAAGATTGCCAAAGCCACATACGAGGTTAATAACGGTACCAAGTTTTTCGGCAAACCTTACGAACCCAATGCTATAATTAAAAATGACATTGAGTTTATCCTTATGCAGCGTAAACCGGGTGGTTACCGTAAACCGACCCTTGAGCAACGTCAATTGAGTAAGATTGACGAGAAAGAGTATGAGCGATGGTTCCAACAAATCTGGAACATTCCAGGGGCGTCAACAAAAGACCATCCTGCTCCCTTTCCATTTGAATTGGCGTATAGACTGGTTAGGATGTTTTCTTTCTGGGGAGATACGGTTCTCGACCCTTTCTGTGGAACAGGGACAACAATGCTTGCCGCAATGAAGACCAATAGGAATAGCATTGGTGTTGAGATTGATCCTGAATATTGTCAAATGGCATTGGGAAGACTTCGACAAGAAGGACGAACTTTATATAATGAAATAGAGATAAAGTTTGAGAAGATGGAGGAGTCTATTACTGAGGAACATGGAAATGCAGCCGAAACGGCGCCTAACACAGCATAAAAGAAGTTTTTGCGAAGCAAAAACTTATGCTGGAAACGCTGTCCGAAATTGCCGCTAAAAAAGATAGTAATTGTCAAACAATATTTGCGATTTAGAAATATTTAAATACGTAAGCAGAGATTATCTGTTGGAGGCATTCATTTGGAAATTGCAGAGTCTGTTAAAAAGAGCAAGTTCGGAACCCCGATTCCCAAGGTAGAGCTGGACGAAGAGCTGGAAAAGATACTTGCTAAAGCAAGGGCAAGAATCGTAGTTATAGGCACTGGAGGGGCAGGAAATAACACAATGAGCAGGCTCATGGAGGTCGGCATAGAGGGCGCTGACACGGTGGCAGTTAACACAGATGCCCAGGATTTGCTCTATACTTACGCAAAGAAAAAAGTGCTAATCGGCAAGGAGCTCACAGGCGGCTTGGGCGCAGGAAGCATTCCGCAGATCGGCGAGGAAGCTGCAAAGGAAAACGAGAACGACCTGAGGGCAGTTATGGAGGGCGCTGACCTGGTTTTCATTACCTGCGGCTTGGGCGGGGGTACAGGTACTGGAAGCGCACCGGTTATAGCCAGCCTTGCCCAGAAGTCGGGGGCGCTTTCGGTAAGTATTGTATCCTTCCCGTTCGCAATGGAAGGCAACCGCAGGAGAAGCAATGCAGAGATGGGCTTGGAAAAACTCAGGAAGGAGAGCGACACCGTAATCGTAATCCCGAACGACAGGCTGCTGGAGATAGCTCCGAACCTTCCTTTAACCGCTGCTTTTAAGGTGGCGGATGAAATTCTCGTCAGGGCTGTCAAGGGAATCGCAGAGCTCATAACCAAGCCAGGATTGATAAACCTCGACTTCGCAGACGTTAGAGCTGTGATGGAGGGCGGCGGAGTTGCGATGATTGGCATGGGAGAAAGCGACACAGAAAACAGGGCGGCAGAGGCGATAGACAAAGCAATCAACAGTCCGCTGCTCAGCGTGGACATAACCGGTGCCAAAGGTGCGCTCGTCAACGTAGTCGGAGGAGAAGACTTAACCCTGGCAGAGGCAGAGCAGGTAGTCGAAGTGGTTTCCGAAAGGTTGGACCCGAAAGCGAACATAATCTGGGGCGCCCAGATCGAAAACGAGTTGAAAGGCTTGATAAGGGTAATGCTCGTGGTTACCGGCGTCAGGTCAAAGCAAATTCTGGGTCCAGAGGAAATAGCGAGGCCCAGGAGAGAGACGGATTTAAGGCGGGAATTGGGAATTGATTTCATAGAGTGACAAAATGATTAGAGAAGCTTTAGAAGAATGGAGCAGAGTTGTTAAACTTTCCAGAAAGCCCAAGAGATACGAATTCGTAACCATCGCAAAAGTTACGGGCCTGGGAATGCTCATAGTCGGCTTGATAGGCTTTATGATAAGAATGATAATCCAGATTCTGGGAGTCGTTCTATAGCCAAAAGTATATCCAAAGCTATATAAATAAAAAGAAAGGAAAATTACCTATCTCTCTTTCTAGAGGTCTTGAAATGGAAAACAAGATATTTGCTGTTAGAACAACGATAGGTCAGGAGGAAAGCGTAGCCGACATGATGACCGCAAGGGCTTCAAAAGAAGGCTTCATGGTGCACTCTATACTAGTACCTCACGAAATCAGAGGATATATACTGGTAGAAGCTGTAAACAAGACGGAAATAGAGAAATCCCTGAGGGGAGTTTCTCATGCAAGGGGTGTCGTAGAGGGAGAGGTCGCTTTCTCTGATGTCGAGAAATTCTTTGCGCCCAAGTCGCTTGTAACCAAGGTAGATACCGGCGATATAGTGGAGCTGATAACCGGACCTTTCAAAGGAGAGAAGGCGAGAGTTGTTAGGGTGGATTTAAAGAAGGAAGAAATAACGGTTGAGCTCTTCGAGGCCACTGTTCCGATACCTGTCACGATTCGGGGCGACGCCATAAAAGTTCTGAGAAAGGAGGCAGAAAGTGAAGCAAACGATTAGCGCCCTCGTGGACGGCGGGGCCGCAAGTGCAGGTCCTCCTCTTGGTCCGGCGCTTGGACCGATGGGCATAAACATAGGTGCGGTAGTCAGCGCCATAAACGAGAAAACAAAAGATTTCGCTGGAATGAAAGTACCTGTCAAGGTCATAGTCGAACCTGCGACGAAGGAATTCGAAATTCGGGTCGGGACCCCTCCGACAAGTGCGCTTATAAAAAAAGAGCTGGGACTGGAGAAAGGCTCGGGAGAGCCGAAGGCAAAAAAAGTTGGAAATCTAAGCATGGAAGCGGCGGTGAAGATAGCTAAAATGAAGAGGGATGGTACTCTGGCTGCAAGCTTGAAAGCAGCGGTCAGAGAGGTCGTTGGGATTTGCGACTCGATGGGAGTTACTGTCGAAGGAAAGCCTGCCAGAGAAGTGCAGAAGGAAATTGCAGCAGGCGCTTATGATAATTTATTAAAGGAGTGATTGAATGCTCACTACAGACGCGATTGCAAAAACTGTAGGAGAAGTCAAGGCGAAGAGTAAAAAGCGAAAGTTTGTGCAAAGCCTTGACTTGGCAATAAATCTAAACCTGGACATGAGCAAGCCTGAGAACAGGCTTAACGAAGAATTCCCACTGCCGAACGAGAGGGGCAAGCCCGTTAAAGTTGGAGTAATTGCAGAAGGAGAATTGGCACTGCAGGCGAAGAAAGTGGCTGACAGAGTTATAACCAAGGGAGATTTAGAGGAGCTTGCAAAGAACAAAAAAGCTGCAAAAAAAATTGTAGAGGAGTATGATTTCTTCGTAGCGCAGACCGACCTAATGCCGTTAGTCGGCAAGTATCTGGGAACTGTCATGGGACCAAGAGGCAAAATGCCAAAGCCGATACCGGTCAACGCCCCTGTGCAGCAGGTGGTGGAAAGCTTAAAAAGGACAGTTAGGATAAGAACGAAGGAGAAGCCGGTCATTCACGTTACCGTTGGTACAGAGGAAATGGAGGATAAAAAACTTGTCGAAAATATCGAGGCGGTATTAAAGTTCCTCGAGCGAAAATTAGAGAGAGGTCTCGCGGGCATTAAGTCAGTATATCTGAAAACCACGATGGGGCAGAGCGTAAAAATAGGTGTTTAGAATGGCGCACGTAGCGAAGTGGAAGTATGAGGAAGTGGATAACCTGAAGGATTTACTTCTGAAGTATCCCGTCGTCGGGGTTGCAAGCATGGAGGGAATTCCTGCGAGACAGCTCCAGAAGATGAGGAAGCTTCTGAAGGGCGAGGTCCTAATAAAGATGTCCAAAAAATCTCTCATGCTGCATGCCATTGAGAAGGCTTCGAAGGAGGAA
>JACRDW010000150.1 GCA_016212785.1 Methanobacteriota archaeon
CCTTATGCTGATTCTGTGCGAGCCGAGCACGAAGGCGGTGGAAACTGCAAACAGGATATATGCCCTCGCAAAGGAGATAGGCGTAAAGGAAATTTATGCAGTAGGAAATAAAATAACCTCGAAGGAGCAGGAAAAATTCATATCAGAAAATCTAAACTTCGGAGTGCTCGGCTTCATTCCCTTCGACGAAGAAATCGTGAAATCCGACCTTGCAAACAAGCCTCTGATCGACTACGGCTCCAGCTCCGAGGCCTTGAAAACAATCAGAGGGATTGCTGCAAAGATGGCTAATTTAGACAAAATTAATATTGTTGAGGCGCTGTTAAAGCCTGAAGCATACGACGAGAAAGTTGAAAAAATCGAGTTAATGCAGACCCATATTTCTTTTGTTTTTCTAACAGGAAGGTACGTCTACAAGGTAAAAAAACCTGTGAACTTCGGGTTCTTGGACTTCACGACTCTCGCGAAGAGGAAGTTCTACTGCGAGGAAGAAGTGAGAGTAAACAGGCCCCTCTGCGGAGACATGTACATCGGCGTCGTGCCGATAAACAAACAGGATGGAATTAAAATAAGTGGTCCGGGAGAGACCGTCGAGTACGCAGTTAAAATGCGCCAGTTGCCGCAGGAAGCCATAATGACGCTACTGCTTAAGAAGAACATGGTTACAGAAAAAAACATCGACGACATCGCAGGGCTGCTTGCAGACTTCCATGCAAAGGCAAGAACCGGAGAGGGAGTTGACGAGTACGGTAGCGCAGCGCAGATAAGAGCCAACTGGGTTCAGAATTTTGAGCAGACTCGAAGCCTGCGCGGCAGCTTGATAAACAAGAAAGTCTTCGACTTTGTAGAAGCTAACGTTCTAAAATTCATGGAGCTGAAAGCAGAGCTGTTCGGGGCGAGGGTAGCGGAAAGTAGAATAAGAGAATGCCACGGCGACGTGCACTCTGGAAATATATTTATTGCACTCGTTCCGAAGGAACGAAGGCATGAGCGGCACTCGTACGCTCGCTCCTACGGAGCGAATGCTGAGATATACATTTTCGACGCTATCGAATTCAACAGAACATTTAAATGTTCAGACGTAGCGGCAGAGGTCGCGTTTCTTGCGATGGACCTGGAGTTCCACGGCAAAAGAGAGCTTGCGAATTTTTTTGTAAAGCAGTACATGCACTACAGCGGCGACCTGCAGCTTCAGAGATTGCTTCCTTTCTACAAGTGCTACAGAGCCTACGTAAGGGCGAAGGTAGCAAGTTTCAAGCTCGGCGATGCGGACATTGGTAAGAAAGATAAAAAAGAGGCAGAGAGACTTACCAAACAGTACTTCGACCTGGCATACGAGTATGCAAAGCAGCTACTGAGTTTGAGATGGACTAAGTAGTATGGAAAGAAGAAACTCACTTCTCTATTATCGTATCCTCAATCTGTTTGAGATGGGCTAAGCAGAAAGCTCGCTGAGAAGCTGCGCCAGGTTCTGCTCAGGAGGTCTGCTCGTGTCGATTACGATGTGCTTTCTCTCTATCGGCTCAAACTCTTGCTTAATTTTTTTATAAATCTCGTAGTCAGCGTCGCTCAGCGACATCTTTTTTCTTCCGCTTTCCATTCTCCTTTTTATCAGGTACTCCGGAGTTACGCACTCCACCACTTCGATACTGCTGTTGGTTTTCTCCACAATCTCATACACCTGCTGCCTGAGCGCCCTCTTATAAAAAGTGCCGTCTATGATTACGTTGCATCTGTTTTTCAGCAGGTGTTCTGCAATTAAAAAAATAACCCTGTAAACGAGTTCCTTCTCTTCCTCTGAGTACCTCGGCTCTTCAAACAGCTTTTTTCTTATCTCATCTGTTCGCAGAACGGTCGCACCTATTTTCCTTGCGAGAGCATTTGCAACCGTGCTCTTACCCGTGCCGGGAAGACCGCAGATTAGGATGAGCATATACAAGCTTCTATTTGCGTCTCATATAAATATTAACTTCTCCACCTTCCACCTTCGAAAGCCCTTCCTGGATACTTTCCTTTATTTCGAGCATTCTTTTTTCAAACTCCTTTGCACCGCTTTCGGTAGAGCGCAGCTCTCCGTTCAGCTCCCCAAGCTTTTTCTCGCAGGCTTTTAGCTCGGCTTCCATTTCTTCTTTTCGCTTCAGCGCTGGCGAGGATGAAAGCTTGCTCTCGAGTTCTACTTCTTCCCCGAGGATTTTCTCGTATTCGCTTTTCAGCTCTCCAGCTCCTGCAATAGCCTTCTCCAGTTTTTGAAGAGTTCTTTCTTTTTCCTTCGCATCTAAGTATAAGGTACCGCTTTTCACAGCTTTCCTTATTTCCTTCAGGATAGCGGCGTAGTTCTGTCCTGAAAATAGCGCAGCCGCAGGTTCTAGATCTATTTCGCTCCCTGCGATTTTTTTGTACTTTCTAAAAACTCTCGTAAGCGGTCCGAACAGGTTCAGAGCCGTGGATTC
>JACRDW010000151.1 GCA_016212785.1 Methanobacteriota archaeon
GCTCCATGAGTCTCGGCACGAGCGAGCTGAACAATGCTGGCGCTCCGAGGTCTGAAGCGAGCGAAGTGCTGAGTAATGGACTCGCCGGGATTTGAACCCGGGGCCTCCACATTGCGAATGTGGCGCTCTACCAGCTGAGCTACGAGCCCCTGTTCGCTTCGGTATTATATTAACAAGTAAAGTTTTATATCTATATTAATATTTATTCCTATGAGGGCCCGTGGCGCAGCTTGGTAGCGCGTTCGGCTGATAACCGGAAGGTCGAGGGTTCGAATCCCTTCGGGCCCATAGCCCTTTCTTTAGAAAAGAAAGTGCTATCACCCCAAAGAAACTATGTGCTATCGGAGTGAAACGGAGATAGCACGACGTATGACGGTCAAACCTTCTGAGGTTTGGTGCGAATCCCTTCGGGCCCATAGCCCTTTTCTTAGAAAGAAAAGGTCTATCACCCCAAAAGAACAGATACAAAAATAGCGGTATTGGAGTGAAACGGAAATACCGCAATATGATAGCCAGCCTTTCTGAAGGCTGTTTGGTATGAAAATATTTACGAAAAGCATTGATGTAAAAGCCAGAGCAGAAAGCCTGCTGGATATAACTTCACAGGTGAGCGAGGCAGTAAGAGAGTCTGGAACTAGCAGCGGAATCGTGACTATTTTTGTCCCAGGCTCAACGGGCGCGGTTAGCACGATAGAATACGAGCCGGGTCTGCTGAAAGATATTCCAAGGGCACTTGAAAGAATTGCGCCCTCAAGCGAAGATTATGAGCACCACAAAACATGGAGCGACGATAACGGAAAAAGCCATGTGCGGGCAACGCTTATCGGTCCAAGCTTGGTGGTCCCATTCAGAGATAAACAGTTAATGCTTGGGCGCTGGCAGCAAGTCGTGTTCATGAATTTAGATACTTCTGACAGAGAGAGAAAAATTATTTTTCAGGTCATGGGGGAATAATTTTCCAGGCTCAGGGTTACCAGCTTAACAGCGTTTTCAATATCCTTCAAACTTGCGACCTCGACCGGGCTGTGGATGTATCTCGTGGGTATCGAGACCACTCCTGAAGGGATGCCTTCTCTAGTCAAATGTATTGCGCTCGCATCCGTTGTGCCGCCCTCTCCGACTTCCAGCTGGTAGGGTATTTTATATTTTTCGGCAGTGCGGATGAGCAGATTTTTAACAGTCGGATGAGTTATTAAGCCCCTGCCGCTCGCATCCGCTATGGTAATCACAGGTCCGCTGCCTACTTTTAGGTGCGATTCTTCTTCCTTTACTCCCGGAAAGTCTCCAGCGGGAGCAACGTCCAGTGCGATAGCTATGTCAGGATTTATTTTAAATGCAGCGGTCTTAGCTCCCTTCAGCCCGACCTCCTCCTGAATCGTTCCGACTGCATATATGCTGTGCTTCGTCCTTACTTTCTTCATTATCTCTATGAGCGCAGCACAGCCTAACCTAGCGTCAAACGCTTTTCCTGTTATAAGGTTGCCTGGCAGTTCCTTAAAGCTTCTGTCAAAGGTTATATAGTCTCCAACTTCAATGCCCAGCTTTTTAATACCCTTCTCGTCCCCTGCTCCAACATCGATAAACATGTCCTTATATTCGACAACTTTCTTTCTCTCCTCTTCTTTCATCAGATGCGGCGGTTTGGAGCCTACGACGCCCCAGATTCTGCCTTTTTTTGTGTGCACGACTACGCGCTGGCTGAGTAGCATCTGGTCAAAAAAGCCGCCCAGAGTGGCGAATCTCAAAAAGCCGTTCTTGTCTACGTGCTTTACCATCAACCCAATCTCGTCCATGTGCGCGGCGAGCATTATCTTTTTCTTACCGTTTCCTTTTTTAGCTATTAGATTTCCGAGGGCGTCTACCTCTACCTTGCAGTATTTTTCAAGCTCCTTTTTCATGATTTCTCTTACTTCATCTTCACTGCCCGGCACGCCGTGCGCTTCTGACAATTTTTTCAGCAGCTCCATCATTTTCAATCCCTTCGTTTTTAAACGTCTGAAAATTTGCTTCGCAAATTTTCTACGTTTGAAGACCTCGGTCTTGACCCCTTGCGTAAGCAAGACGCTATGCCTTTGCGCCCAGCTAACGCTGGTGGGTGTCGGCACGAGCAGCCATTCGAGAAGACAGACGTAGGGACAATCCCTACGTCAAGTTGTTTGAAAAGCTTGGCTGCGACGTGCTGACAAGTGCCGAGAACGTGTCTACAATCTTTTCATTCGCTGCATATAAATATTGCTAACTAAAAAGTCTAACAAAAATTCTAACTCAGCCAATTTTGGTGTCTACAGAAGGTACATTTCGACTCTTCTTTCTATCTCCCTTCTCTCCCTGTTTAGCCACTCCCATTTTTCCACGAGACTGAGTTCTTCCCAGTTTTCGGGTTTATTTATCATACCGCTATATTCCTAAAAAAGTCCAATTAATAAAGATTATTTCTCGAATTCCGAAACATAGAAAGGTTAATATTGCGAGGTCATAAAAATACGGGCAATGATTAAGGCTCTTTTGAAACCGATTTACAAAAGCTATGAGTGGATGCTTGAGAGAGAGGTCAAGAACGGCAGGAAGCCGGAGCACATAGCAATTATAATGGACGGCAACAGGAGGCTGGCAGAGAGGCTTGGCTTGAAGCCCTGGCAGGGGCACCGCCTTGGCGCTGAGAAGCTCGAAACAGTACTCGAGTGGTGCCTGGATTTGGGCATCAAGACCATGACTGCATATGCCTTTTCAACTGAAAATTTCGACCGCCCGAGAGAGGAGGTCAAAAAACTCTTCGACTTGTTCGAGAAATATTTCAACAAAGCGGCTGCTAACGAGAAGATACACAAAAACAAGGCGAGAATCAGAGCGATTGGGAAGATAGAAAAATTTCCGGAGCGCGTCAGGAATGCGATTAAAAACGCAGAGGAGGCAACAAAGGACTACGATAATTTTCACCTAAATCTTGCAGTGGCTTATGGGGGAAGGCAGGAAATCTTGGACGCTGTTAAAAAGATTGCAAGCGATGTAAGAGAGGGCAGACTCGACGTCAATGCCGTCGACGAAACCACCATAAGCAAAAATTTATACACCAACGGTCTGCCGGACCCGGACTTGATAATCAGAACCTCGGGAGAAGAGCGAATCTCCGGCTTTCTGCTCTGGCAGAGCGCATACTCCGAACTTTACTTCTGCGAGAGCTACTGGCCCGGCTTCAGAAAGATTGACTTCCTCAGGGCAGTTAGAACCTTCCAGCAGAGAAAGAGAAGGTTCGGCAGATAACCCTTATCATCCCAAAGAAACTATGATAGCCAGAAGGCTGAATTACATTCTCTCCAGAGGTTCGATTCCCAGAAGATTCAGGGCGTTTCGCAGGGTAATTCTTGTAGCCTCAACTAAATTTAGCCTGAATTCTTTTTGCTCAGATTTCAGCACAGGCTCGAACATGTAGAAGCGGTGGAAGGCATTTGCCAGATCCAGAACATAGCTCGCCAGCGGTGAGGCCTTTCTGGTATTTGCGCACTCTTCTATTACTCCCGGAAACTTTGAAATAATTTTTATGAGCAGTTTTTCGTTTTCTGTAAGCACTGGCGTATCTCCGGAACTTTCAAGCTCTGCTTTTTCCAGAATCCCGCATGCCCTCGCATATGCGTATTGAACGAAAGGCGCGCCCTGCCTTTCGAAGTCGAGAGCCTCCTCCCACTTGAATACCATTGATTTTTCCGGAGAAACCTTGACGATGTTGTATCTCACTGCACCAACTCCAACGCTCTCCGCAACGCTCTTCTTGAATTTATCGCTTTCCTCTCCCCGCCTCTTATTCACTTCAACATAAGCCCTCTTCACGCTCTCCTCGACCAGCTCGTCGAGGGAGATAAATATCCCCTTCCTCGTGGACATGCTTCCTTCCGGCAGGGATATAAACTCGTAGATTATAAATTCTGGCTCTTTTTGACCCAGAATTTTAAGCACAGCTTTTAGCTGTGCCGCAACCAGTTTGTGGTCAGCTCCCCATACATTTATCACGCTTCCCTGCGTTGACTTCCAGATGTGATGGGCGATGTCTCTCGTGGTGTACAGATAGGTTCCATCCTTTCTTGCGAGCACCAGCTCTTTTTCAATTCCAAAGCTGCTCAGGTCGAGGGATAAAACTTCGCCATGCCTTACAAATTTGGTTGCTTTAATTTTTCTAATAACTCTGTCAACAGAAGAATCTCTTACAAAGCTGCTTTCCCATACAAAGGTATCGTGCTTTATTTTCAGTCTTTCGAGCGTTTTGGTGATACCCTCTATGCAGTACTTTGCAGCCGTTTCAAACTCTTTTATGACCTTCTTATCGCCGGCCTCGTAGTTCCTGAGAAGCTCAGAGATTTCCTTTTCATTTTCAGGATTCTCTTCGAGCAGTCGGTTTGCCTGGATGTAAACCTCGGCAATCGCTTCGTCGCTTTTTTTGTTTCTATCGAGCTTAAATCTGCGCAGCCCCCATACAACAACTGCGAGCTGCTTCCCCATGTCATTGACGTAAAACTGCGTCTCGATATCGTGGCCTGCGAAGCGCAGAATTCTCGCAAGCGTATCTCCGATTATCGCGTTTCTTCCATGTCCTATGTGCAGAGGCCCGTCAGGATTTGCGGAAGTGTGCTCCAGCACGATTTTTCCATTTTTCTTTTCCCTGCCGTAATTCTCGCCGAGCCGCCTCACTTTTTTTATCAGCAGCGGAGCGAGTTTTTCATAGTCCAGATAAAAATTCAGGTAGCCCCTGAAAGCTTTCACTTCTTTTACAAGGCTGCCCTTCGGAATTTTTATTTGTTTCACGAGTTCCTCTGCAATCGCTGCCGGAGATTTTTTCAGGACAGGAGCCAGCTCAAAGCATATCGGCGCCGCTAAATCGCCGAACTCTTCTTCAGGCTTCTCGAGCACGATTTTCTGCTCTATATTTCTGGCTTTCAGGATTTTTTCTAACGCTTCTTCCGCATCTTTTTTGAAATCTTGGAACATAGGTTGACCATCATTTTTCTTTTTGGGGTTATGTTATGGTCTGAATCTTAAAATTGCAGCTATTCCTCCAAATGCCTTGAGCTGCTGTCCCTCTTCTGTTTCTGTGGAGATTACCTCTATATTTGCACCTATTCTGTCTGCGAGTTCTGTAAGCTCGTCCAGCGTGCTTTTAAACTCGTCTATTCCCAGGCTTTTCTCGCCGCACTTCGGGCAGGCTTTTTCCGGCAGCTCTTTCTCAAAGGTTTTTAAATCATGTACTGTTTTATTCTCTTTGTAATCGCAGCTTGAGCAGGCTATCACAAGCCTGAACGATTCCACTTCTTCCGAGATAAGCAGCGCATCGACTGCGCCCCTGTTCAGGAATCCCCTGACCTCTTTCTCTCCATACGCAGCTAAACCATGGTCTTTTACGATCTCTCTTAAAAAGCGCTGCACCAAGTTCTTTTCCTTCGTTACTTCTAAATCCTTAAAAATTTCAGAGGCGTTATCTACGAGCTCTCTTATGCCGAAGTCATCCGTGTAAGATGTATCAATTACTCCCAGCACCTTCTTTTGAACTTCGTGGTGCAGGTAGCCTTCGTTAATGAAAAAATCTTTCGTAGGTCCCGGACCGCCGACTACAACACCTCTCAGGTCTGGGGTGTTCATGAATATCTTGCTCGCATGGTCGCCTATGCGCTTGAAGTACTCGTGCGCTGCGATTTCTATTAAGCGCTCGAATCTGCGCTGCGACTGCCCGCCGCGCCCGTGCTTCCCTGGCACGGTAGAATTTATTTTCCTAACAACTTCGATTCGCTTGCCTCCGAGCAGACCTACCGTAGCCTCTCCTCTGTCTAAAACGAGCAGCCCGTAGGTGCCTTTCTCTGTGAGCATGTCTCTTATCGGCTGGAGCAAAAATTGCGAGTCGCAGTGGTAAATATAGGTCATTACTCTCTCGGGAGGGGTAATCATGTAAACCTCCATCTTATCTTTTGTGCCCCGCGGTATAGTTCCCACCAACAAAACTATGCCGTTCTCAGGAACCTCCTTTATCAGCTTCAGCCTCTGCATTATCACTTCAAGCGCTGACTGCACGTTCTTTCTCGTCCTTGCAGACTTTATGTTCATTGCCTGCGAGTACTCTTCCCGCATCTGCGAGGTTACGTCGTTTAAATTTTTATCTGGAGGAATGTAGAGGCTGACCAATTCGGTGCCCTTTCCTTTTTTTTCCTCAAGCACTTCCAGCTCTTTTCTCAGCTTGTGCAGTTCTAGGGATGAAGCCTTAGTCATCGTACCACTTAAATTTATAAGTATAGCAGGATAAAAATGATTCCATGAAAGTAGTCATAAGCATCGGCGGCTCAATTATCGCCTCACCGGTTAATCCTGAGTACATAAAAAATTTTTCCAAACTGCTTTCTAAGTTGCACGGCGAGGGTTATAAACTTATGGTAGTCGTTGGCGGCGGCAGGCTGGCTAGAGAATATATCGAAGCCGCCAAAAAGCTAGGCGCAAGCGACGATTACTGCGACGAAATAGGAATTGCAGCTACCAGAATGAACGCAATGCTTTTAATCTCTGCCCTCGGCAGCGAGGCAAAAAATATGCAGGTGACAGGCGGCACTGAGCTAGGACAGACTACGGACGCGGTTGCGGCCAAGCTTGCTGGGAAGCATAGAGCACGGCTTCTCATAATCGCAACCAACGTTGCAGGAGTTTACGATGCTGACCCGAATAAGAATAAAACTGCAAAGAAATTTGACTCTTTAACTTCCGAGCAGCTTTTAAAAATCGTGGGCAGGAAATACCATCCAGGTTTGGCAGCAGTCGTAGACCCGATTGCAGCCGAGGTTATTCACAGGAGCAAAATAAAAACAGTTGTTGTTGATGGAAGAAAATTGGAAAACATTGAAAATGCGATAAAGGGTAAAAGGCATGGAGGCACTGTTATAGAATGAAACTCGCATGGGAGGAAGAGTATAAAAGACATGGCATTCTGTGGAGAGGCGTACCAGAGGTTGGAGATGTAGAAAGCTTTGTCCGGCAGGATGCGAAGATTCTCGAAGTGGGCTGCGGAAATGGAAAGACTCTCAGTCAATTGCTTGGGAGAGGCTACGACGCAGTCGGCATAGATATCTCCAGGGAAGCATTAAAGTCTGGAGGAAGAAATTTAGTGTCAGATGCACGCTACCTGCCTTTCCCAAATTCTTCCTTCGACGTAGTTGTGTGCAGATTCGTTTTAGAGCATTTGTACGAAGAGGAGAGAATTCAGGCGATTGCAGAGATGCGCAGGGTGCTCAGGCGAAGCGGCTTGCTTTTTCTGAGGGCTTTTTCTACAGAAGATATGCGCCGCTCTCTTTCGCAAGAAAGATGGCGTGAACGCCAGCTTCCTATCGGAATTCAGAGCAAAAAAAATCCGCTGGTCGAAGAAAATACATTTAAAAGAGCGTCGGGTATAATATGCCATTACTTCACAGAATTAGAACTCCGAAATTTGCTTTGCAAATTTCAAGTTCTGGATTTTAAACTTAACAGACAAAAAAAGATTTTTCACGGCGAGGAATACGTGAGGGCAAGTTTTTCTGTGATAGCTGCAAAAGGTGATGCGCTTGATAGCAAGCAGCAAGCTTAAAAATAAGAAAATAGCGCTCTGCGTCGCTGGCAGCATAGCGGCAATCGAGGCTCCGAAACTGGCGAGGGAGCTTATGCGCCACGGAGCAGAGGTCGCAGCGTACATGACGAAGGATGCGCAGAAAATAATACATCCTAATGCGTTAGAGTTCGCAACCCAAAAAGAAGTCGTTACCGAGCTGACTGGGAAACTCGAGCATCTCTATGAGTTCGATTTAATTCTAATCGCTCCTGCAACCGCAGCCACGATAGGCAAAATAGCCCACGGCATAGCCGATACTCCTATCACAGCTCTTGTGCTTTCTTCGAGGGCAAAGATTTTAATCGCCCCTGCGATGCATCTCGGCATGTACGAGCATCCAACCCTGAAAGAAAACTTGCAAGAACTTAAAAAGCTTGGATACAGGATAGTGGAGCCGAAAGTCGGGGAAGATGCTGCGAAGCTTGCAAAGATAGACGACATCCTAGACGCTGCTATTTTCGAGCTGCACAACAAGGATTTAAAAGGGCTAAAAATTCTCGTCACTTCCGGACCGACCCTCGAATACATAGACCCGATAAGAATTATAACAAACAAAAGCTCTGGCAGGATGGGCATTGAGATCGCAAGAGAAGCTTTTTTCAGAGGAGCTGACGTGAAGCTCATTCACGGAGCCGGCTCTTATGCGCCTCCAAGCTACTTAAATGCAATAC
>JACRDW010000152.1 GCA_016212785.1 Methanobacteriota archaeon
TCATCGAGCTTTTCAAGAAAATGAAGCTCGGAGTTGAGGACACCGCTGCAAACGTAGAGAAAATCTGCGCCGACGCAAATATCAGGGCAAGTTAGGGAGAAAATGGAAGGAAGCGAGCTGGTTCAGGAGGGTATTGAAAGCGCTTTGAGGGTTGCGAGCTTTAAACCCTTCAGCGATTTTACTGACAACCACATGCACATAGACCCCATAAACGGCGAAGGCATCGAAGCCGTGAAAAAGTTCGAGAGAGCGGGTGGAAAATTCCTGTTTCTGGTCTGCAAAACCACGAAGGACTGCGGAATAGAATTAAAGAACGAGAAGAGCTTTGCGCAGCTCTTTGATTTCACCGTAAATCTGTCAAAGCAGATAAACGAAAAAACGGGTGTTAAATCCTTTCCAGTGCTCGGCGTGCATCCTGCGGAGTTTGCCGCAATGTGCGGAAAATTTTCAGTAAGCAAAGCTCTGGAAATCGCAGAAAAAGCAATCGACATTGCGGGCAGGAAAATTTCAAACCGCGAAGCGGTTGCGCTTGGCGAAATAGGAAGACCTCACTTTGAAGTCGAGCATGAAATTCTTGAAGCCTGCAATAAGTTGCTTGAATACGCTTTTGAAGCTGCTGCCAACTTAGGCTGCGCAGTGCAGCTGCATACCGAAAGCATAACAGAAAAAAATTTCAAAGAGTTTAGAAAGCTCGCAGATTCTGTATCCCTCGACCCCCGCAGGGTGATAAAGCACTACTCGCCCCCGCTGATAAAGGCGGCCGAAGGGTCTGGAATATTTCCATCGCTGATTGCCTCGAAGGAAAATATAATAAGCGCAAGAAAAGAAAGCAGCCGCTTTTTGATGGAGAGCGATTACATCGACGACCTGCAAAGACCCGGCGCCGTGGTTGGGCCGAAGAGCGTGCCCAAGCTCAGCCTGCAGCTGCTGAACGAGGGCATATTTACAGAAGAAGACCTGTGGAAAATACACAAGGACAACGTTGAAGAAGCCTACGGGATTGAGCTGCCGTGACTGCAGGAGAACGGCAGGGTATTACTTTTCCCGTGCTCTCGGATTAAGCAGAAATATTAACCCCCCTTTATTTCTACTGTGCAGCAGGCGAATGCTGTACTGGTGAAGCAGCATTGCCCAGTTGAAGTGCAGCTTCCCTGAATTCAAATAAAAAGTGAATTATATGCGTGGTAAATAAAATGAGCGTGATTAAAATGGAAGCAGGCGCACAGGATTTAGAGGTCGGAGATACATCAGCGAAGTTTGAAAAATTTTTCAGGACTTATTACAGCAGAGAAATATTGCGGGTCGCTCACGGCTATCCGGAAGAGAAGAGTCTTGTCGTGAATTTCGAAGACCTTGACAAATACGACATAACTCTCGCAGAAGAGCTTGTGCGCAGTCCGGATGCAGCGATACTTGCTGCTGAGAAAGCCTTGAAAAATATCGACCTACCCGTCGACACTCCCGTAAACATACACGTACGATTTGAAAATTTGCCAGCTACCTATAAGCTTCTAATTCGCGACATAAGAAGCGAGGACGTCGGGAAATTTCTCGCGGTCGAGGGAATCGTCAGAAAGAGCACAGACGTCAGACCGAAGCTTGTTATCGGCGCTTTCGAATGCGAGCGCTGCGGCAGTGTCATGCACATAAGCCAGGACAGAAATAAACTAAAGGAGCCTTTTCTGTGCGAGAGCTGCGAGAGGAGAGGTCCTTTCAAGCTTTCGGTTCAGGAGTCCACTTTCGTGGATGCGCAGAAAATTTTGATTCAGGAATCTCTCGAAGATTTGCGGGGCGGCGAGCACCAGAAGCAGCTTACCATTTTTTTTGAAGATGACCTGACCGGCAAGATAACGCCGGGCGACAGAATCGAAATCGTCGGCGTTCTCAGAGCAGCGCGGAAGAGATTCAAGGAGAAGCAGTCGAGAGTTTTTGAAATATTCCTCGAGGCGAACTCGGTTAAGTATGTGGAGCTGGACTTTGAGGAGGTGGAGGTAACCAAAGAGGACGAGAAGAAAATTACAGAGCTGTCTAAAGACCCCCTGGTATACGAGAAAATTCGAGACAGCATAGCCCCTCACATTTACGGCTACAGCGACATAAAGGAGGCGATAATGTACCAGCTCTTTTCCTCGCCTGCGCTTGAGCTGCCTGACGGCGGCCGGATTCGTGGCGATTCCCACATTATAATCATGGGCGAGCCTGCGACTGGAAAGAGCGAAATTTTGCAGTACGTTGCAAAAGAGCTTGCACCCCGCGGCGTCTACGCAAGCGGAAAAGGAACATCTGCCGCCGGCTTGACCGCTGCTGCGATTAAGGACGAGTTCGGAGACGGAGGCTGGACTCTTGAAGCGGGAGCTCTTGTGCTGGCTGATAAGGGAATCGCGTGCATCGACGAATTCGACAAAATGGAGACCGATGACAGAGGAGCAATGCACGAGGCGATGGAGCAGCAGTCTGTGAGCATCGCAAAGGCAGGGATGCTCGCCACATTTAGAGCGAGGTGCTCTATTCTGGCTGCTGCGAATCCGAAGTACGGCAGGTTCGACGAGTACAGAGCAATCTCAGAGCAGGTAAATCTGCCCCCGACGATACTTTCCAGATTTGACCTGATTTTTTTTGTCCGCGATATCGTTGAGGAAACGAGGGAGGTAGCAAAGCACATCCTCGATACCGTAGTTTCTCCAACAAGCATTACTCCGAAAATCGAGCCGGAGCTTTTGAGAAAGTACATCGCATACGCAAGGCAGAATATTCTCCCTGTGCTTGCTGAGGATGCGAGAAACAGGATAGAGCAGTTTTACGTTGAAATGAGAGAAGTTGCCAGAGAGACCGAGGACATACCAATCCCGATGACTGCCCGGCAGCTTTGGGCAATCATAAGGATAGCGAGGGCTGCCTCTCGTGTAAGGCTGGGCAATGAAACTACGGTCGAGGACGTTGAGCGTGCGATAAGGCTCGTTAAAGTATCTCTGAAGCAGGCGGGCGTGGACATGGAGACAGGCAGGGTAGACATCGACAAAATCATGGTGGGCGTCACGAAGTCGCAGAGAGATAGATTAACGCACGTTTTGGACATAATCAAAGAGCTGGAGAAAGAGTACGGTACAGCCAAAAAGTCAGAGATAATCGAGAGAGCTGTTCAGGAGGGAATTCCTGAGAGAGAAGCGGAAAAAGCTATTGAGAAGCTCAGGCTCGACGGGCACATATATGACCCGATGAGGGACGAAAGATACAAGGTGGTTTAGATGGTAGTAGAGAGGGGCACTGCTTCAAAAATTTTCATTAAAGACGTGGTGCATGGAAAATTCATCAAAGCAACACAGCAGTTCGAGCCCAACCTCCTCGTTACGCCTCTGAATGAGAGAATATCCCGCATCAGAGTCATGGCTACAGTAGTCTCGAGGTTTGTGAGCGAGGACCAGAA
>JACRDW010000018.1 GCA_016212785.1 Methanobacteriota archaeon
GCGCAAGATTGTGGGTCTTGTTCCTCAGTGGATTCGAGGGTTCAAATCCCTTCCCCCGCATAACCCTTTCTTTGGGAAAGAAAGTGTTATCATCCCAAAGAAATATGAGTGGTATCGGAGTGCAACGGAGATACCACAAGATGACGGTCAAACCTTCTGAGGTTTGTTGAAAATGAAAAAGAGTAAATCAACAAATCCGACACTGCTCGAAGCAATCGAAGAGCTCAAGAAGAATGCTCCAATCTGGCGCAGCCTGGCCGAGAGGCTGGCAGGCGCATCCTCCGCAAAAGCTCAGGTGAATATCAGCAGGATAGCGAGATATACAAAAAAAGGCGACGCCGTAGCAGTGCCGGGAAAAGTGCTTGGTACAGGCAGGATTACGCACCCGGTTACAGTAGCTGCGTTCAATTTCTCAAAGCAGGCGAGGGAAAAAATTACAGCGGCAGACGGCAAATGCGTATCTATAAGAGATCTGATGAAAAAATTTCCGAAAGGAACGAATATTAAGATAATAAAGTGATTTCCATGATTATAGATGCTACGAATTTAATACTTGGGAGAATGGCGAGCGTTGCGGCAAAGGAGCTGCTGAAGGGCGAAAAAGTAATTATAGTCAATGCCGAGGAAAGCGTCATATCTGGCGCAAGGTCAAGCATACTTGAGAAGTACAGAGAAAGAAGAGAAAGAAAAAGTATAGTAAATCCAGCCAGACATGGACCATTCTTCCCGAGGAGACCTGAAGGAATAGTGAGAAGGGCTGTCAGAGGAATGCTCCCGTACAAGAAAGCCAAGGGAAGAAATGCATTTAAAAACCTGAAAGTATATATAGGTATACCTAAGGAATTGGAAGGAAAAGAAATAAAAACTCTTGAAATTGCAAATGCTTCAAAGCTCAGAGTTCCGAAACATATAAAACTTAAAGAACTTTGTAATTTATTAGGTGCAAGATTTTAGGTGTTCAAATGCAAATTGTACAAACTTATGGAAAGAGGAAGACAGCTATAGCAAGAGCTACGGTAGTGGAGGGAAACGGAAGGGTTAGAATAAACAAGAGACCTGTAGAGGTAATAGAGCCAGAGATGGCGAGAATGAAAATGATGGAGCCTCTCGCCCTCGCCGGCGATTTGGCAAGGAAAATTGACATCGAAGTAAATGTTAGCGGAGGAGGAGTGATGGGACAGGCCGAGGCGGTAAGAACTGCCATCGGCAGAGGATTGGTCGAGTTTACCAAGGACTTAAAACTCAGGGATTTGTTCCTGGAGTATGACAAGATTATAATAAAGAGCGATGTCAGAAGAAAGGAAACCAAGAAGTACGGCGGACACGGAGCGAGAGCAAAGAGGCAGAAGTCGTACAGGTGAAAAATGATAATTCCGATACGTTGTTTCAGCTGTGGAAGCGTGATAGCGGATAAGTATGAGCAGTTTAAGAAGAGGGTAGAGAAGGAAGACCCAAAGGAGGTGCTGGACTCTCTGGGTGTTAATAGGTACTGCTGCCGGAGGATGATTCTAAGTCAGATAGACTTCATAGACGAAGTTATCCAGTTCGAGGAGAAGGGGCCGTAGGGTAGCCTGGTCCATCCTCCCAGCTTGGGGTCATCCCTCCGTAGAGGGATATGCTGAAATGCTGGGGACCTGAGTTCAAATCTCAGCGGCCCCATAACCCTTTCTTTAAAAAAGAAAGGTCTATCACCCCAAAGAAATATTTGTGGTATCGCTTGCGATACCACGAAATGATAGCCAGCCTTTCTGAAGGCTGCGAGGTGAATGCTTGAAGTTGACAAGGTTTGAAAAAGCAAGAATTATAGGCGCCCGGGCGCTGCAGCTTTCAATGGGTGCTCCAAGCTTGATTAAAAGCTCTGAGAGCTTTTTAGATCCTATAATAACGGCAATAAAAGAATTGGAAGCGGGTATAATACCTATAACCGTGAGGCGGCGCCTGCCCGAGAAGAAGGAGCTAGGCGAATGATGCCGACGATAATCGATGACGTAATGGCGAGAAAAATTCTAGACAGCAGAGGCAACTGGACGATTGAGGTAGACGTCACAACGAAAGGCGGCTTCGGGCGCTGCGCTGCGCCGAGCGGCGCAAGTACTGGAAAATTCGAAGTAGTATCATTCCCCGATAGCAGCGTAGACAAGGCGCTGTTAGAAATCGAAGAGACCATTGCACCTAGGCTTATAGGTATGGATTCGAAAGAGCAGGAGGCGGTTGACAGCCTATTGAAAGAGTTAGACGGCACTGAAAATTTTTCAAACATCGGCGGGAATACAGCTGTTGCAATATCCCTCGCCAACGCCAAGGCAGCTGCCTCCTCTTATGGTATTCCTCTCTACCGGCACCTTGGAGGAAATTCTCCAACAGAGATGCCTTTTCCTCTAGGAAACGTAATCGGAGGAGGAGCGCACGCAAGCAATGCTCCGGACATTCAAGAATTTTTAGTCATTCCGATAGGGGCAAAGAATGTAAGCGAAGCGGTTGCAATTAATTCGAAGGCGCACAAGAAAACAAAAGAGACAATACTCAGAAAAGGAAAAGCTGCTTTGGGAAAGGGTGACGAAGGGGCATGGGCACCTGCTCTGAAAGACGAAGAAGCGTTAGAGCTTCTTTTTAAAGTGTGCGAGAGCATTAGCGATGAAACCGGAGTTAAAGTAAGGCTTGGCATGGACGTCGCTGCAAGCGTGCTCTGGGATTCGAGAAAGAAGAAGTATGTTTATAGAGGAGAAAAAAGGAAGCGCTCCAGAGAATCGCAGATAGAGCACATTCAGGATTTGATAGAAAGATATGAGCTCTACTATGTCGAAGACCCGGTGGAGGAGAATGACTTCGATGGGTTTGCTGAATTAACCAAAAGCGCAAAATGCTTGATATGCGGCGATGATTTATATGCAACGAATGCAAAAAGAATAGAGGAAGGCGTAAAGAAAAGAGCAAGCAATGCTGTGCTGATAAAACCTAATCAGTGCGGTACTCTGACAGACACTCTCAAGGCTGTAAATACCGCAAAGAAGCATAATTTAACGCCGGTATTCTCGCACCGCTCTGGCGAAACCACCGACGAAACCATAGCGCACTTAGCCGTAGCCCTAGGATGCCCGATAATCAAGACAGGCGTCGTAGGAGGAGAGCGAATAGCAAAGCTGAACGAGCTTATAAGGATAAGCGAGGAGCTTGCGGAAAGCAGGATGGCACCGTTGCCGTTGTTAGGAGGATAGTATGAACGATTTGCTAACCACTCTGGACGACTATCTAGCAGCCGGAATACACATAGGCACCCAGCAGAAAAATGCAGATATGAAGCCTTATATTTACAGGGTGAGAGCCGACGGCTTGTACGTACTGGACGTGAAAAAAGCTGATGAAAGAATTCGCTCGGCTGCAAAATTTCTGGCTAAGTTTAAACCAGAAAAAATTCTCATAGTATCGAGAAGGCAGTACGGACAGAAACCTATTGAAGATTTTGCGAAGCTCGTTGGGGCAAAGGCAATCTCGGGCAGATTCGTGCCCGGTACCTTGACGAATCCCAATCTAGACAACTTTATAGAACCCGACGTTCTCGTAGCAACCGACCCCCGCGGCGACGAGCAGGCGCTCAAGGAGGCAAAAATAATTGGCACACCCGTGGTTGCTCTCTGCGACACAGACAACGCTATAAGCGGCGTGGACATCGTCATGCCGACGAACAACAAAGGTAAAAAAGCTCTGGCTATAATTTACTGGCTTCTCGCCAGAGAAATTTTGAGAGAGAGGGGAGAGCTGAAGGAAGATTTCCCCCCCCTGGATAAATTTGGGGAAGAATAAAATGAGACGCCCGTCGGTGGCTGGTCAGTTCTATGCCCCGGATGCGGCCGGGCTTAGAAAGCAAATTGAGGGCTGCTTTTTGCACAGGCTTGGTCTAGGCAGGCTACCAAAGGCTGAAGATAAAGAGCGAGACATTCTCGGAGCAGTAGTACCGCACGCAGGCTACGTGTATTCTGGTCCTGAGGCAGCGCACGTGTATTATTCTATTGCGGGGCAGAAAAAACCGAAGACAGTAGTTATTCTTGGACCGAATCATTCTGGCTATGGAAGCGCAGTTGCGGTTTCAAAAGAATCCTGGAAAACTCCACTGGGCGAAGCCGCAATCGACAGCGAGGCTGCAGATTTCCTTCGGAAGAACTGCGATATAATAGATGCGGACGAAGTAGCGCACAGATACGAGCACTCGATTGAGGTGCAGCTTCCCTTTCTGCAGTACATCTACAGGGATTTCAAGTTCGTTCCAATCTGCATCGGAATTCAGGACTTAAATACGAGCGAAGAAATTGCGCAGTGCCTTGGAAAAATTAAAGACGCACTAATCCTTGCGAGCAGCGACTTCACACACTACGAGCCGAAAGAGCAGGCAGCGGCAAAGGACAATAAAGCAATCGAGCACATCTTAAACCTGGATGAAAAAAAATTCCTTCAGACGGTTTACGATTTGGACATATCCATCTGCGGCTACGGCCCAATAGCTACCTGCATCGCTGCGGTTAAAAAACTCGGCGCAACCAAGGCAGAGCTGCTGAAGTATGCCACGAGCGGCGATATAACCGGCGACGACTCGAGCGTTGTGGCGTATGCTGCGATTGTTTTTAAAAAATAAAAAATAGCTCCC
>JACRDW010000153.1 GCA_016212785.1 Methanobacteriota archaeon
ACGAATCTTCCAATCAACTCAAAAATGAGTAGCTACTCAAAAATTATATATATTAGAACATTCGAAAATTGGGTCAAGACACGACGAGAAACGAACAAAGTGAGTTTCGAGGAGTGGATTGAAATGGTGAAAATAGGAATAGTAGCATCAGAATTTAACTACGAGATTACCTATCCAATGGTGGAGCTTGCAAAGGAGCAGGCAGAGTTTCTGGGAGCAGAAGTTACTCACATCGTCAAGGTGCCGGGCGCTTTTGATATACCTCTCGCAGTAAAAAAGCTCTTGGAGAAGAGGAACATAGACGGCGTAGTCACGCTCGGCGCAGTTATCGAGGGCGAGACCAAGCACGACGAAATCGTTATTCAACACGCCTCCAGAAAAATCGCAGATTTGATGCTGGAGTACAACAAGCCGGTTTCCCTGGGCATTTCTGGTCCTGGCTTGAGCAGACTTGCTGCGCAAGAGAGGGTGGAGTACGCAAAGAGGGCGGTAGAAGCGGTTGTCAAAATGGTAAAGAGGATGAAGGAGATGGAAAGGTAAAATCTATTGCTTCGTACGTGCTCCAGGGTATCCCCTTTCGATTATCTTCTGCAAAATGCTCTTGGTGCTGTGCAGGGGATACTTTTTATACTCTTTTATTCGCACGACTTTAACGCTCAGACCCCTCTTTTTCAGCTCCTTTTTTATTTGCTCTTCGTCATGGTACTGGTCAGGACCGAGGGCGATTATATCAGGCTTTATTATTTCAATAACCTTCAGAGGATCGTCTTCCCTGCCGAGCACTGCTATGTCGACAGGTTTTAGATACTCCAGCATCGCAACTCTCTGCCCTTCAGACACGATAGGAATTCTTTTTCTTTTTGCCACTGTCGAATCTCTTGCCACAATAACGACAAGGACATCGCCGTATTCCTTCGCTTTTTCCAGAACGAACCCGTGCCCGGGATGCAGGATATCAAAGACTCCTCCGCAGGCTACGACCTTTATTTTTTTTCTTCCTTTTTCAGTCAGCGTGTAGCCTGCTCTGTTTTTTTCAATAAAGTTTTTTTCAAGCAATTTTTTGATTGGTATTTTTGATTTTTTAAGCGCATTTTCGCCGGCAACGCCAGTTTCAAACCGCAGCTTCCATATCCTTGCCAAGATTTCTTTCATTTTCGCAGCCTCTCAGCAATTTCTCTCATCTCTTCTCCACTGAGTTTTTTTCGGGCAGTATGAAAGTTAACGTCGTCGTTGGAAAAACGGGGCAGGACGTGGCAGTGCACGTGAAACACGAGCTGCCCTGCAGCTTTTCCCTCGTTGACGAAATAGTTGACTCCCTCTGCACCCAGATTTTTCTTCATAGAGCCGGCTACTTTCTGGGCAGCTGCGAAGAGATTTCTTACTTCCTCTTCGGACAGCTCGCTGAGACTTTCCGCATGCTTTTTCGGCATAACTAAGGCGTGCCCCTTGTTCACAGGAGCAATATCCAGAATCGCGACTGTATCGCTGTCCTCATATATCCTGTATCCCTGTTTTTCTTCAGATATAATCTTGCAGAATACACAGTCTTTCATTACAATGACCTCATCACCGCCCTTGCAAGCAGCCTGGCAACTCTCAGCGGCTCGGGTACTGCGCCCTGAAGAGTGAACTTATCCAAGACTCTCTTGACCTCTTTTTCGTTTTCAATTCCCAGAAAGCGCACAAGTACTTTCTTTTTTGTGTGCAGCTTTATCGGCGTGCGAGTTCCGAGACGTTTGTATCTCGCTACCCGCTTTCTCCAGTCTTTAAAGTTGTCCTTAAAGAATTTTTCCAAGCCTTCGCTCTCTTCGTAGGTTACACAGACTAGCGGCAGGTTAATTTTTTTGAAAACTTTTTCCAGTTCAACGATGTTGTACCAGCTTATTACGCAGCCGTTTAGCAGCAGCAGATTTATATCTCTTCTTTTCAGATTCTCGAAAAGGTGGAGAACTCCCTCCGTGGCGTCTAGACCGCCAACAGTTATCTTCGTGAGCGCAAAGCCGTCTATCTGAAAGTCGCCGCGCATAACGACGCCTGCCAGTACCGCTTCCCTGCTCTTTCCCTTCTGGAAGCTCTCTGCAATTCCTAAGCAGCGCAGACCTTTTTTATGGACGTGAAGGCGCATTTTGTCACCCCGCATTCGCTCTGTGGAAGCGAGCGCACGAGAGTCGCTCATGCATTCGTTCCTTCGGAACGAGTGCTCGACACCGCTTTTAATCCTCCAAACGCTGTTAAGTATTCTTCTTCTATGAAATGCAGCTTTCCCGGCACGATCAGGCTGTGCGGCAATGCACCAAAATCCTGCCCGACTAAGTCTTTAACCTTTCCTGCCTTCAGAACGCAGTCGTCCGAGCCCACGTTGCCGAGAACGACGCAGAGTGTTTTTTCGGTAAATACTTTTTCTTTTCTCTTCTTTTCGATTTCCAGCATTATCTGCATTCCCTGATTTGCGGTCATGTACTTTCCCTTTTCCGCCTTTATGTCGAGGAAGAGTAGCGTATGCAAGCTGCGCTTTTTGTTCTCTTTAACAACTTCGTAAGGCGTTTCTGGAAAAAAACCTTTTTCAGGAATTGCAATCGTTGCACTCCTTCCGAACTTGTAGTTCTGCAAGCCCGAAATCGAGGGCGCAGCGCTGAATATCGAGGCGTTGTGCACTACCCTCGTTTCTATGCCGAGTTCCTTTGCTCTGAGGCGCAGGTGAACGTGCGTCGTCGAAATCAGCGGGTCGCCAGCAACGAGAAGACCTACTTTTCTTTCTTTTGCGTACATCAGCAGCGCATCACCGCGCTCCTCGACATCGCCGCGGCTCAGCAGCTTCACTTCCGTTCCCATCAGCGACTCTATTTTTTTTAAGTTCGTACCTGCCAGAAGACCGGTATAAAATTCTGCAAACAGCACATCGCAGGAGCGTGCTTCTTCCAAGCCACGAAGCGTTATATCTTTCTCGTCGTGCAGCCCAAGTCCTATGAAGACCAGCATGGTGGAATATTTATACTGCAAAACTTAAAAGGGTTAGCATGTCGCCGGGGGTCAAAGCTGCGGCAAAAGATGCGGAGAAGGTCAGGCTGGAGCTCATCAGGCTGGGCGCTTTCGACAGCGGACTGAAAATTAAAAGAACAAAAAATTATGTCATTCTGCCTGTTAAAAAAGAAAAGGTAGGAGAGCTCGGAAAGAAATTTGCACTCATCGAAGCAAAGTTCGAGACGCAGGAAGTTAGAAAAAAATTTACTGACTACTTACACGAATTTCTTCTTTCGGAAGAAATTCAGCACGCAAGAACTTCTTTCGACGTCATCGGCGATATAGCAGTAATCGAGATTCCGGAGGAGCTTGAAAGGCGCGAGCAAAAAATTGCAGAGAGTTTGTTGCTCGCGCACCAAAATATAAAGACAGTCTTCAAAAAGGGAAGCGAGGAGAAGAGCGAAGAAAGGCTCAGGGAGCTGAAGTTTCTTGCAGGAGAAAACAAAACCGAAACGCTGCACAACGAACATGGCTGCCGCTTCAAGCTTGATGTTGCAAAGGTTTACTTTTCGCCTCGATTATCATACGAGAGGCAGCGAATTCTGGAGCAGGTTAAGGACGGCGAGGCTATTGCCGATTTATTTGCAGGAGCCGGACCTTTTTCGATTCTACTTGCGAAATATCGAGACGTAAAGGTTTATGCGATTGATGCGAATCCGGCAGCGGTTGAGTATCTAAGGGAGAACATAAAGCTGAACAAGGTCGAGAGCAGGGTAATACCGCTGCTCGGAGATGCTCGCGAGGCTGCGCCTCGCAATGTGGCAACTCGAGTGATTATGAATCTGCCCAAAAGCGCTGCGCAGTTCTTGGACTTGGCTTTCGATGTCATCGAGCGCGGCGTGATTCACTTCTACACAATTTCTCCAGAGGAGGATTTATATGACTCGAAGATAAAATTTATAGAAAGCGTTGCAGAGCAGAAAGGCAGGGCAATAGAGATTCTGAACAAGCGCATCGTGAGACCTTACTCGCCGAGAAACTATCACGTTGTGATTGATGTGGTGGTGAAATGAAACTCTCTCAGCTCGGTGAGCGCAAAATCATAAAAATCTTTGAAAGAGAATTCGATAAACGCAGATGCAAGAATGCAGTTGTCGGCATAGGCGACGACGCCTGCGTTATTAAATTTGGAAACAAATATCTCGCGGTTTCTACGGATGCAATCTATCAGAAAACGCACATACCGAGGGAGATGACTCCTCGCCAGATTGGAAAGTTTGCAGTTAACGTAAACCTGAGCGACATTGCCGCAATGGGAGCAGCGCCGCTCGGCATGGTCTTTTCTTTTGGCATGCCCTCTAATTTGGACGAAAACTTTGTTGCCGAACTGTCAAAAGGAATAAACAAGGCGTGCAGAGAGCACAAAACCTGCGTTTTCGGAGGGGACACAAAGGAGCACGGCGAGATTGTAATCGCAGGAACAGCCTTCGGGAATGTTGAGAATAAAATTCTGACTAGAAGTGCAGCGAAAGCTGGAGATTTAATTTGCGTTACCGGAAGCATTGGCTCAGCAGCAGCGGGATTTTACTGCCTGACTAAGAATTTAGATGTTAAAGCGAGCGGCAGGCTAATCAAGGCAGCGCTCGAGCCGAAGGCGAGGGTGAGAGAAGGAATTTTGCTCGGCAGATACGCAAACGCTTGCATCGACATAAGCGACGGACTTGCTTTTTCCCTGCACGAAATCGCAAAAGCGAGCAGAGTCGGATTTCTCGTTTATGAGGAAAAAATTCCAGTAGATAAAAATGTCAAAAAAGTAGCAGAGCTGTCAGGCATTCCGTTGCGAGAAATCGCGTTCCACAAGGGCGGAGATTATGAATTGTTGTTCACAATATCCTCAAGGAAATTCAAAAGAATGAAAGAGGAAATAGGCAGCGATGTTGCAGTTATAGGAGAAATAAAAAAGAGAGGAAAAAAAATTCTGAATATCAGCGGCGAAACAGAAGAACTTGAATCTCGCGGATATGAGGCTTTTGTAACTAAGTTTTTAAATCTAAAGAGCGCTGATATAGAAGCATGGAAAAAGAGGCAATGCTGTGGGAGCCTCTCAAGGATACGACGCTGAGGTGCAAGCTGTGCGCTCACCGCTGTGTAATCGCAGAAGGCAAGCGGGGCTTCTGCGCCGTCAGGGAGAACAGAAAGGGCAGGCTCTCCACCCTCGTCTATAGCAAGGTCATAGCGAGGCATATAGACCCAATAGAAAAGAAACCGCTGTTCCACTTCTATCCTGGCTCGAGATCTTATTCCGTAGCCACCGTGGGCTGTAACTTCAGGTGTCTTCATTGCCAGAACTATGAGATTTCACAGTATCCAAAAGAATACCCAGATATTCCCGGTGAGGATATGACGCCAGAACAGGTCGTAAAAGAGGCAGAGAGTACCGGATGTAAAAGCATATCCTATACCTACACAGAGCCGACCATATTCTTTGAGTTCGCCTATGACTGCGCAAGGCTTGCTCGTGAAAGGGGGATCAAGAATGTCTTCGTGAGTAATGGATATACAAGCCCTGAGGCGACGAGGCTTATAGCCCCATACCTTGATGGAAATAACATCGATTTAAAGGGCGATGATAATTTTTATAAAAAAGTTGCGGGTGCTAGACTCCAGCCCGTGCTCGATACAATAAAATTAATGAAGGATCTTGGCGTCTGGGTCGAGGTGACTACACTCATCGTACCAACTTACAACGACTCTGAGGAGTTCCTCCGATGGGTGGCCGAATTTATAAAATCCGTCGATGTCTCGATGCCTTGGCATGTAACACAGTTTTATCCAACATACAGGTTGACAGACCAGCGGCGAACTCCAATAAGTACCCTCAGGAGAGCGAGGGAGATAGGACTCAAGGCAGGGTTAAAATATGTCTACGAAGGAAATGTCCCGGGCGAAGGCGGCGAGAACACCTACTGCTATAATTGCAGAGAGCTGCTTATCGAGAGATTTGGATTCTCTATTCAAAAAATGAATTTGACCGAAAATAACGAATGCCCTTATTGCGGCACAAATATCAAGATAATCAGATAATTCCAAAATATTTACTTATGGCAAGAAATATCACCCCGAGAATTCCGAAAATCGCAACTATTGCGATATTTCCTGCCTTGAGAGGTATCGGATTACCCGAGAAAATCGTGTAGTTTAAAATCAGCAGCAGCACGAGCCCAACAACAGTATTATATACTAATTTCTTCATCACTCTATAAAATATATACATAGTGCAGAGCGCAATGGCGATGCTTACTAGAATTTCAAAATCCATAGTTTTGAATTGTCCTAACAGATAAAAATATTTCGGTGCGGCATGATAAAAGGCATATTTTACATCGAGGCGCAGGGAAATCACGAGAAGTTTGTTAAAGACTCCCTGAAAGTGATGGCCGAAGGACTGAAGAAAGAAGAGAAGGTTAAGGTTAGAAGAGAATTCTTTGACGAAGTAATTAAAGAAGGTGAGAGTTTTTCTTCGACAGCGGAGGTTGATCTGGAGTTTGAGGACTTCCAGACTTATGTGCTGAGTACAATCAAGTATGCGCCATCTGCCATAGAAATTCGGGAGCCGGAGGAATTAACGCTTTCCGCAGAGGAATTCGTCAGAGCCTTGGCGGAAATCATAAAAGTTGCAAAGATGTTCTATGCAGAGTACAGCGTTGGTTTCAAATTTCCTGAGAGGCACAAAAAAGTTGAAGTGGGTCTGTCTGAGGACGAAATAGATGCTCTAAGAGACCAGGACGCTCTCAGAGCCAAAATAATTGTTGAGTCGAAAGGGAAATCCGAAAAAAAAGTAGCAAGCGACTTTGTGAACATCGTTAGCGAGGACGTTTTTGTGAACAAAGTTAAGGCTGTAAAAATTGATGATGGGAAAGAGTTCAGCGGGTTAGTCGGCATAGATGCCTTCATGTACGAGCCAAAAACACTTATAGATTTGTCTGTCAGGCACACTCCGGTGCTGGTGGAGATAGTTGAACCGAACGAGATAGTGCTGAGCATGCTCGACATTCAGGACATCGGAGTGGACTTAGCAGGCGTTTTTTTCGAGGCTGCTCAAAAGCTGGTTTTAGGCGGTAATTAAAACTTCTCCGGGAAAAATTTCTGCGGGAGCTGCTCTTTGAGGTGATAGCAGAGCACATTGCTGTTGCACCAGAGCTTGTAGCCGTATTTTCTTGCCTTAATAAAAAAATAAAAATCTTCCGTAACCTGCAGTTCTTTGTCTTCCTCCTCTTTTATTTTATAAGCAAACCAGGGTTTTGGGATATGCTCAAAAATTTCTGTCTTTATTAAACAGCACCCTAATCCTGCTGCCTGCACCTCAAATAGCGAGTTTTTTGGAAAATCAAAATAAGGCCCCATTTTGAGCTCTTTGTAAAGTACCGGCTCTGGCGGCTCCACCTTCGTCCAGTATATTCCTGTTACAATGTCCTTATTACTCTGCAGCAGGTACGCAAAGCCGTTGGGAGGAACATAAACGTCGCTGTCTATAAAGAATATATACTTCGAGTTGTCCTCCTCCAAGCACTCTTCAACAAGCTTCTCTCTTGCTTCTGCGGCATTCATGACCTCTCCAGTAACCGGATCTTTGTTAGTTACCCTAACTCTCCAGCTGCTGCCCGTCGGCAGCTGGTCTATAACAATAAGCATGTGCGTCATGAATTTCGGGTCTACATAGCCTCTTGTGGGTATTGCAAACGTAACCAGCCTGTTGTATTTCATTTCAGCCAGTCCCTCTCCCAGAGGTAGTCTTGGATTCTTCCTCTCAGGAGTATTATACCTATCACGCCTATAACAACGACTATCAGCAGTACCCATTTCAGAATACCAGCTCTACTGAGCGGCGCTGACTTTTCCGGTACAAGCGGATTCGGGTCTATTGAATCTATTATGCCGTCTCCGTCCGTATCTGGGTTGTACGGGTTCGTTTTGAGTATCCTTTCCTGTTCGTCCGTGAGCCCGTCTCCATCAGAATCTACAGCAGATAAATTGCTCGTCCGTGAAACAGGGGTGACGGTAATAACAGTGCTATCGCTTGCCGTGATGCCAGCGTCGTCTATTACTCTGAGCGTTATGTTGTGCGCGCCTACCGGGAATACCTTGCTGAATAAGCGTTCTGAAATATTGGAATTTAACGCAACGTTGTTTTCTATCCACAGGTAAGCGGCTATTCTGCTCCCCAGAGAGCTCGGGGTCGCATTTGCGGTAAGGGTTACCGCCGTCCCCTCTGCAACCGTCTGGTCAGGACCTGCATTTGCTGCTGCCTTGATAATTTGAGGCAGGGGAGGTGGAGTAGGCAGAGGGGGCGGAGTGGTTATTGGAGGTTGCGTTGTCTGCGGCGGCTGCGTAGTTGTTGGCGGGGCAGGTTGTGAAGTGGTTGTATCGTTCAGCGTAATTTTAATTGCCCTTGCATTGTAATCCGCATCGCTCGCAGCGATGAGCTCGCCTATTTTACCATCGCCGTCTAAATCAACCCCGACCATTGCGGAAACTTCTGGCATGGCATACTCACCTATTTTCTTTCCATTCGCATTCAAAACATAAATCCTGCTTCCGGTTGCTATCGCCACGTCGTCGAGTATTCCATCCCCGTCGATGTCTATTGGGACGATGCTTTTAGGATTGGAAATGCTATCCGGACCCTGCCAGAGCTTTGCGCCCTCTGAGTTGAATGCATATAGATAACCCAGACTGAAGACAACCTCGCTCAACTTTCCATCAGAGTTCAAATCCGCTGCGTGCATTTTCATCAATAAAATTTCTGTAGTTCTTGAGAAGCTCCATTTTTTTGTTCCATAGGCGTCGAAAGCAGTTACACTTCCGTCGAAGGAGCCCACGACAACGCCGTCCAGAATTCCATCACGGTCCAAGTCTATCGCTGCCACTGCGCCGACGTTTCCTGGAACGCTGCTAGTCCACAGTGCAGCACCGTTGCTTTCAATGCAGCGGATATTCCTACCAAATCCTGCAACAATGCATCTGTTAATAGTAGCCAAATGCCTGACGGAACCTTCAGCGACATGCGTCCACAGCAGTTTTCCAGCAGCATCAATTGCGTAAATCTCTCCATAGCCTCCAACTATTACTTCACTGAGACGGCCATCAGAATTCAAGTCTGCCGCAAGTGCAGAGTACCCTATCTTTTCAAGACGCCATTTCTCTACTCCGGAGGAGTCGACCGCATATATTTTATTTGCAGCGATCACACCTTCGTCCAGATATCCGTCCAGATTCAGGTCTACTGCAGCTATCGAATTGACGCCGCTCGCTTGGAAGGACCATTTAGATCCGGATGAACCAAAAGCACGTGTATTTAAATCTGTTCCAATTATTGCACCATCTATTTTCCTGTCTTTGTTGAAATCAACCCAGCTTATCGCTGTGGCGCTACCCAAGCTTTCAGTCCACAAGACTTCAAAACTCTCGGCGTAGATGATAGGCAACACCAAGAGTGCAATACAAACTAAAGTTTTCTTCATTTTTCTCCAGCAATCTATATCCGTGCTGCATATAAAAAACTAACGAGAAGGTCAGTAGTTTCGAAAGTAACACGGAATGCAACTGCAGGGGGTTGTTTCGTAATTCCCTAAAATAAAAATTCTTGAGCATAATATCTTTAGCCCTGTTCAACACAAGCCTGTACCCCGTCTTATCCCCGTATCTAACCTCTCCAGCTCCAAATATCCCCTCGACCTTCTGCCTGAGCTTTTCTCCAACTTTCCTGCATAAACTTTAATATTGCGCTGGGTAAACCAATTACATTCAAAGGTCGAATGAACGAATGAAAAAACAAACAATCAAAGACGAAGTAAAAGATTTTTATAAAAAATATCCCTGCGGCGGGGACTGGCTAAAAGACGACAGCCGATATAAAATTCTGCCCTGGTTGTCAGAGGTTTTCGAACATAATCGGCATAAAGGCAAAATTATTCTGGACGTTGGCTGCGGAACAGGCATTGATTTATTACGCTATATCCCGACTCATAATGCTGTAGTTGGTATTGATATTTCTGAAACGCCGCTCAAAATTGCAAAACGAAGAATAAACGAAATAGGCTATGCACCTCTTTTGATTCGATGCGACCTCGAGAACATGCCCTTAAAATATGAAACATTTGACATGGTTTATAGCATAGGCGTCTTGCACCATACGCCTGATCATGAGAGAGGGATTCGGGAGATACACAGAGTTTTAAAATCGGATGGAGAGATAATTATTCTACTGTACCATAAATACAGTTTAGCAACGCTGATTACAAAAATCAATAGAACTGTTTATAAACTAATTGCTACATTAGCCGGACCAAAAGTCTTAGAAAGATGTCTTGAGCTAATTATACGAAGAAAGATGAACCCTGCCGAAGTAGCCGCATTTAGAGAGATGTGGGAGCACCCATTGATCAAATACTTTACAAAAGGCGAGATAAACAGGATATTTAAGGAAGTAGGATTCAAAAACATTCAAATCCTGACGTTTGACGCCCTCTATCCTCTATCTAGAGTATTTCCAAAGTTGAATAAGATCGACGTTTTTCAGAGGCTATAGGGTAGATTTCTAATAATAAAAGCAGAAAAATGGTGATGTTGCTTGAAAGTGCTAAGAACGATTCCGTCTTTTTTCCCAGAAGTAACGGGTCCTGCGAAACAGGCATTGCGGATATCCTCTGAGCTGGAGAAGAGGGATATAGTTTCTCCAATACTAACTTCTGATTTTAGAGCAAAAACATCACCAGACAAAGAACTTGTAGAAGGAGTTCGTGTGCAGAGATTTCACGATTTTGGAGGGTATATGCAGTATCATTTTATCCCCGGAATTGTTATTCCCCTTTTAAAAGAAGATTATGACCTCATACACGCACATGGCTACAGAAACTTCATGACAGATACCGCTTTTTTGGTCTCAAAACTCAGATCTAAACCTTTTGTATTGCATGGACATGGAATGCTGGGGGGCTATGATAAATTTCTGAAAAAGAAATATCCGTATAAACTATATGACATATCTACTTTTAAGATTGTCGCTAAAAAAGCGAATGCTTTAATCGTTTCTACCAATCAAGAGTTCAATGAAGGTGTTGAGTTTGGGATAGACAAAGCCAAGATACATGTTATCCCGGCGGGAATCGATGTTAGTGAATACAATAGAATAGCTGTGAGTAGGGACACGGATCGAAAACGAGTCTTATTTGTGGGCAGAATTTGGAAGCTTTTGAAGAAGGATATTCCCGCAGGAGCGGCCAGCTTGTAAAAGTATACAGGCAGGTAGTAGAGACCAATCAACGAGCTTGCCCCTGTGCTGGTAGGGTAGTATATGGAGTAGTCCCACATCGGATAGGCTTCCGATGCAAGCACAGTTTTGGCAAAATGATAGTGATACCAGGGGTCGGCTTCGAGTAGATAGTCGAATCTTGCTGTTGTGATTCTAAGTGCGAGGGCGATTAGAAAGATTGCGAACAAGGGCAGGTACTCTCGCTTATCCCCGAGGAGCTTCTTTAGAAGGATTAAACTATTACCGCTGCGCTGAGTCCTTTGAAATGCGGGTCGCCTGTAACAACTTCGCACTTTTTAATAAGAGCGCAGGAATAAATAAGCGCATCAGTCGTATGCAGCTTGTGATTAATCTTCACCTCTCCAGCTTTTAGTGCAACTTCTCTATCTATTGCTAAAATCAAGCTTCTGCTTTCAATGAAGCCCAATCTTTCACTTGGGTCTCTTCCCTCTCGTAAATATTTAGCCTTTATCTCAGTCAAACAAATTGCCGGCGTATATATTACTTCTGAGCCGTCCACTATTTTCTTCACTTTCGTTCCGCGTTCAGTTCCTGCAAAATATTCGACCCAGGCGAACGAATCAAAGACTTTCATGCTCCTCTTCGTCCCTGAGGTTTTTTGTGTTTAGCCACGGGTCGGCACCAAACATGCTTTTTTTGGGTTTAAGTAACTTTTTCTCCAACGCCTCGTTTATCGTCTCTGAAATCTTCCTCCTTCCATGCTTTTTTACAAGCAAGTCGTATAAATCGTTTCTCAAAATTACGGTCGTTTTTACCATGCCGTACACCGTAGATGTATTGCATAATTAACTACTAATTATATTATTGCAACAACCGAATACTTCCTATCACCCTTCGTCTATCCTCTTCAGAACGGCGGTATAAACTTCTATGCTGAGCCTCATTCCGCTCTCAACTAGACCGAACAACATTTGTTTTGCTTCTTCTTTTTTTATTTTCTTTCCTTTTACTGCTCTGAGCAGAAGCGTGGTAAGCCACCAGCACTCAACCCCCCTGCCCCTTGCTGCTCTAATCAAGTAATAATCGTTAGAGAGCAAAATTTCTTTCTTCTCTTCTGCCAGCAGAATCAGCGAAGCATCTGCATTTTCGATCCCCTCCTGCTCAGCTACTTTTTTTATCTTTTTTTCATTCTCCATCTTGATTACCGAAATCCAGCTGCTGCATGCTTCCCCTATGCTGCTTACCCCCTCCCTGCCCCTAGCTTCTTCCACGGTCTCTCTGTAAACGTCTTCTGTTATTTTTATTTCTCCAAACTCTTTCAGGAAATCTAGCCTGCCGATTCTGCTGAGATGAATCAAAGCAGAGGAATCCGCAATCATATCAATTTCTCGTATTCCTCTCCAGCTCTTCCAGAGAGTATCCGATGTCTATTTTGTGCTTCGATGCCAGATCTAAAATTTCTATGTAAGATATTCCTGCTACCGACGCAGCTTTTCTCAGAGTAACTTTATGCTCTCTCAGCAAATCCAGCGCTTTTTTAATCTTCCAGCGTTTTATTGCGTCGTCGAGAAGCCGCCTTATAACCTCCGCCCTGTCTGCCTGCTCCTCTTTTTCTATAATCTTTAAATCTTTAAAATGCTCATCCGCTATTCTTGCTGTTATGACCTTCATTTTTTACTCCGTTACATTTAATTCGTTACGTTACAACCTAAATGTAACTATTAACGTCTGCAAACAGTTGCAAACAAGGGCAGTTTGCGCTAATTTAAAGTTTCTTGACGTTATAAGGGAAGCGATGAAAGGAGTTCATCGGCAGTGCTAGGGAATTGCAGGCGAATTTGGATATACTATTTAGACCCGACTCATATGGATGGAGGTTGCGCACTACTTGTTTAAAGTTTCTCCACTGTTTTGAAAATAATGTTTTGGAAATTTATTTAAATAGTGGCGGCTAAAATAAAAACATGCGCCTGTTAATAGTGCTCCTGCTGAGCTTCAGCGCAGCTGCTGCTGATTCTGCACTGGTAGAAAAAATAGACCAGCTTATAGAGAAGTTCAACGAGCCTTATGCAGGCGTTATCAGGAGTTTCAGCGCAGAGTTCGGAGATGTGCACCATCTAAGGCTTTATGAAAAAGTGAGCTTTCTGGACAGATTGAGGGGAAAGGAAGGGAAGGAATACTGGTACATAGCCACAATAGACGCTAACGGGAGGGTTAAAATAACCGAGGCAGGGACAGCAGAAGAGTATTACAGCATGTCGCTCGACGACTTCGATGAAGTTTATGCCACGGTCATGGAAAAAGGAGCAATGACGAAAAGCGATGCGATAAAGCTCGCCCTCAAGGTAAAAGTGGAGCCGAAAATGCAGTGGATAAGAATTTTAAGGTGGCTGCTTTCTCTATAATATAGACATTAAAACATAGTCAGCAAGAACAGCCAAGCTGGGATGAGCAGAACGTCCTTACCGTTAATTTTCTGCCTTTCAAAAAGACTTTTTGTAACAACGATTCCTTTCCTTACCTTGAATTTTTCACAGAAATCTACCATGCCCTTGATGTCTTTCTTGTCTATATCATCTTTGTACTTAACCTCTAGGGGTATAATTTTGTTTTTAACCCTTACCACAAAGTCTACTTCGTAGTAATTTTTCCAGTAATACACTTCATATTTTAACAGATGCCTTAACACTATCGTCTCCACCAAATGACCTGCGAACACATCGTCGATTTTCGTTTTATTCAATAGAGAGTTGATTATCCCTTGATCTAACACGAAAGCCTTTTCATTGCTTCTTACAGTTTTTTCCACGGATTTTGCATATTTTTTCAAAGTAAATAATAGGAGGGTGTTCTTCAAATATTGCAAATATTTATTAACATATTCTCTGCTCAAGCCTATGCTGTTGGAGATGTTTGAAATGTTGAGAATTTGACCAGTTATTCCAGTCATATAGAAAAATAGTTTTTCAAGCAGCTCTGGTTTTTTTATGTCGTACAAACCTACAATATCTCTGTAAATCGCTTTATCGATAACGTCTTCTTTTATGAGCTTCTGCCATATATTTACTTCTTCAATTTCAAAAATATTCGGGAAGCCGCCCTTCAACAAATAGTTCTCAAAAAATATTTTCGCTCTGCGTTCGTATCTCTTGATGAAAATTAGGTCGATTTTATCCAAAGGTTGGAGTTCGATTTTTTCTTTTGCATGATATTCGAGAAACTCTTTGAACGAAAAGGGAAGCAGCGTTTCCTCAACTGTCCTCCCCATCAGCGATTCTGTACCTTTGCGTATCAGTGTAGCAGATGAGCCGGAAATTATGAATTTTATTGGATAATTCCTGTCAAAATACCTTTTAATGTAGTACTGCCAATTTTCTAAATACTGCACCTCGTCCAGAAATATGTAAACAGTACTCGACTCTTCCATGCCGCCTTTCAAAATTTTCGTCTGATAGAAATCTATAATCTTGTCAAAACCGATTTTCAACTTTGGGTCGTCGAGTGGCAGATATAGGATATTTTCTGGCTTTATTTTTTCTTGAAGCAAATTATTGATGATCTGATACAACGCTGTTGTTTTACCCACTCTTCTCGGGCCTTTCAATATCAAAATTCTGTTCAATTTCAGGTAATCCTTGAGTTTATAAAAAATCTCCCTTTTAAATTCCTTTAGGATGTATGTCGGTACTACTCCGGTTGTCCACCAAGGATTATAGAAAAACAATATGTCTTCCATGAATAACTATTGACAAAGCTTATTTAAATAGTTAACTGTAGTTTACAAAAAAGATAAAATATTGTAATGTGAAGTTGTCAAATTAGTAAAAGAGTACCTGGAAAACTAAGTGTTAAAATAATCCATCGAATTACGCAGAGGCGGCTGTACCGATTTTTCTAAAATAAGCTAAGTGTGATTTGCACCTGCAGTCAGAGGAGCCGAATTTTTCTGCTAATGCGGTTGCCCTTGGAATTTCAAAAATTTCGCTGTTTAGCTCGCACTCTTTTTTCTGCGAAACAAAAAAGTCGACGACTTCAGCATTTGCCAGGAGGTAGTCGATGTGCCAGTGCTTTCTTTTTTTCTTTGAGAAGTGCCTTGCAATTCTGGCATCGAGATTGTTCAGAGCCGAGCCTGTATAAATGTAGTACCCCCGGGGAAATTCAAAAGCTCCGAGCCTGCCGACTTTTATCTTTCGTGCGCTTTTAAGTTGAATCAAAAGGCAGTAGGTTTGGTTCATTTTAACGGCCGTAAAAATCCTTAACTCTCACCGTATCTTCAGGGTGCGGCGTGGAATACTCATAAATTTTTAAATTTTCCGTTGCAGCTATCGAATGTATTCTCTTCGGCTCTATCCTCACCACGCTTCCGTCGCCTATCCCCTCTCTCCTGCGCTCTTTTGGAAATTCTATATATCCCTCTCCCTCGAGCGCGTGCAGAGACTCGTCCTTGTTTGGATGATAGTGCAGCGAGGTTTTGAAACCTTTCTTTATGTACAGCTCCTTTACCAGGTACTTCTCGTTGTTTACTATTGTTTTCTCATAGCCCCATGGTTTGTCTACTTTATTTGCATATTCCCTGAGAACTGCCTCCAAATCCTTAATTCCGTCTACCGAGCACCAGAATACCCCTTCCTCTCTGTAGGGGCCGACTCTCCTCTCGTCCGCAAGTTTTGGAAAAACCGTCTTCTCTACCTCTTTCTTATCGTACTCTTCGTCGAAGTAGCGGAAAGCTTCTTTTTTTATGTAATATATGCCGGCATTTATGTATATATCAAGAAGAGGCTTTTCCCTGAAAGAAGTAATTTTCATGTCATTGAATTCTACTATGCCGTAAGGCGACCGCATCTTAACCATGGCAATTGTTATCAGGTTGTCGCTTTTTTTCGCCACGCTGACGAGATTTTTTATGTTTATATCGGTTACGACGTCTCCGTTCCTCACCACGACGTCGCTCTTAATCCTCTTGAGAGCGTTGCTGAGAGCCCAGAGGGTGCCCATCGGTTTGTCTTCGGTGAGGTACTTCAGCCTAACGCCATTGCAGGATTTGCCAAAATGCGCTTTAATTTTGTCTCCCAGATGCCCGACCAAGAGATATGCTTCATTTATTCCTGCATATTTCATGTCCAGGAGCTGCTTATCCAGTATAGTATAGCCGTCTCTCAGCTCCAGGAGAGGTTTGGGGGTCGTTTCTGTCAGCGGCAATAGCCGCTTGCCGTAACCGCCTGCAAATATTACGCCTGTAATTTTATCCATTTCAAATCCTTTTTAAAAGTTATAGATAATAAATATTATGCTCGTTTTTCTCTAACTTTTTTCAAAATAAGCTCGAGTATTTGCTCGTCTGTCAGAATTCCGGCAGGCGGCTCGACGACCTTCCTCATCCTTATGGGAACGGTATCCATCCTGTACGCAGTTCCCTCGACTTCGATTCCGACGATTGCGCTTGGAATAATCACGTCTGCAAGTTCTGTGGTCGGCGTCCAGTGGGGCTCGACTGCTATCAGCGGAATCTTTGCTAGGCGTTCAACAGAACGCTGTGGAAAGTGCGACACCGGGTCTGAGCCGACAATTAATGCAGCATCAACTGCGCCTCTCTGCAGAACATCGTTGGCAGCAGTTTCGCCGGGGTTATATCTCGGGTATCCCCTGGAGAAATCTACCGCAAAAGGGTAGCCGCACTGCCATGCTAAAACCTCGCTAAAGCCAGTAACATTATAATGTCCTCGCATCATCATTATAGAAAATTTAGTGTACCTGTTCAGGTCTTTAGTCAGGGAAATTGCATTGTCTATGTTTCTTATTTTCCCCGGGCTCATCGTTAAACCTTGACCGAAAAAAATAATACCCCACTGGCAGTTTTTCATTTTCTCTGCAACGGCATAGACTTCTTCCTTTGCAATGCCCGCAACTTCTTCCTGAGCTATATCGCCACCATTAACGATAACCCTGAGCGCTCCCAAAAGCTCATAGTCTTGCCCGGGCTTTACCTGAATGAACTTGTTCGCTATTTTTGCGGTGTCTGTTTTTCTCACGTCCACGACGATTAGCTCCCTGTCCTGGGAGCCCCTCTCCCTGAAGTAGCCCCTCGGAAATATCGAATATCTGGATAAATGCCTTGGGTGCGCATGCATCGGATTTGCTCCCCAGTAGATAACGAGGTCTGCACGATTCTTCACCTCGCCCAGAGTAACTGTGGGATAGCCGACGTCGTGCAAAGCCAATTCGCTGGGTCCGTGGCAGACTGAAGTGCAGCTGTCTATTATTGCGCCCAGCTCCTCTGCCAGTGCAATTCCTACTCTGTGCGCCTCGCAGGAAGTCGTTGCCCAGCCGAACAAAAGCGGGCGCTTAGAGCTGGCGAGTATTTTGGCAGCTTCGTTTATAGCCTCTTCAACCTCTACCTCAACAAAATTTCCATTCTTGCGTAAAAGTGGCTTCACAAATCTATGCCCCTCGTTTATATTCAAAAATTTAGCTGAGCCAAGCTTGCAGGCATGCTTTACGTTCTTAATTTTATTGTCTTCTACGACTACCTCCAAATCATCGCAAAGGGTACCACAGAAAGGGCAGACTATGTCTGTAGCCATTAAGTCACCTTTTTAAGCAATCGG
>JACRDW010000154.1 GCA_016212785.1 Methanobacteriota archaeon
CACAACTCCCTCTTTGCACGCAAGCCCGATAGTTGTTGTTCCTTTCATGTATTCTTTCGCTTTTTCAGTGACTTCCATTCTTATCCCCATGCTCGATACACAGCTCCATCAGTAAACTGGGACAAAACAAGTTTCTGGTTCACTCTTAATATTTCTCATATATAAGTCTTTCCCTGTGCATCGATTTTTGTAGTATCCCGAAATAATGTCCGTCTCAGAAATAAAGTAAGCTCTGCGAAACAAGCAGAGCTCATGAGGAAGCTCAATCAGAGGAAGATAAGATGGATAATTCGAGAGATGGAAAAGAAGGAGCTTTCCGTATGCAAAATAGCAAAGCTCCAGCACATAACGCCAAGACACGCACGGCGAGTCTACAAAAAGTACAGGGGCGTAAAGAAGCCTGTGCTTCTTCCGTGCGGCAGGAAACCAAAGCTCATAACTCAGGAGGAGGCTGATACAATCACGGCGCTAAGAAATGAGCATCCGGTAGGGGCGGTTAACCTGGAGATGATTTTGGATAGCTGGGGAAAGCACATTCCTCACAATCGCATTCATAGAATTCTAAAGGAGAAAGGCATCAAGCACATCAAGGCGAGGGCGAAGCATCCGCAGAGCAACGGCAAGGTGGAGAGGCTCTTCGCAGATTGAAAAAGCACTTTGGCAGTTGGAAGGGATCTGTGAGGAAGAATAAAGCATGAATTTAAATTCCAGCACGGACATTAATTCAGGACAACGCACATGCTCGGCTGCGTCGAATTCTGCCTCCCAGGAAGAAATTTAGGAGAAAAACTCGAAGCTGCAAGAAAACATGCTCTATGGGTTGAGCTGGTAAACGATAAAAAGAAAGACCTTAGCATTCTGAATTCTTCTAGCGTTGAGATAAAATCGGTTCAAGCTTATCTGCTGCACGACCTAAGTTTGCTGAGCAAGAATGCGGCGGCTAAGAAAGCTGCTCTCACGCATGTAAAAGACACCATTGAAATGGCGGGCAGGGTGGGGGCGGAAAATGTCTTAACAGTACCTACGTATGGCTTTGAATATGTGGCACTACCCTACAAAAAGTGCATTAAAATTTTTAGAGAGCTCTCAAACTATGCGCTCGACTGCGATGTTAAAATCCTGATTGAAGCGCTGAGCAAAAAAAGAACTTCCTTTCTGCCTTCGCTAGCCGAGGTCAACGAACTTGTTAAAGCTATAGACAGGGAAAACGTTCGCCTGGCCGCTGACACCTGCCATATTTATGACTCTTTATTGCTGTGTAGTGGAGAAAGTGCCACAGAAGTGCTGAAAAAATTTAGAGACGAAATAGTCGAGCTGCACCTGAAGGACTCGGATTCTCTGCCCCCGGGCAAGGGCAAAATAAACTTCAAGAAAATCTTAAAAATTTCCAAAAACTCGCTTCTCTGCCTTGAATATAAAGGCAAAAATCTGGAGAGAGATTTGGAGGATTCGCTCGAGCATTTAAAAAATTAGCTTACTATCTTTATTTTTTCTTTTGATGTTCCGCTTAACTTCATTTCTTCCATGTCTTTTCTGACAAGCTCCCAATTCAGCATATCCTTCCAGTTGACTAAGAAAACTTTGTTAATTTTTCTTCCACCTTCAGCTGCTTCTTCAACTCTAACAAGTCCGTTTTCCTCTAATTTTTTGAGCGTATATCTAACCTTCCCCCCACTCCAGCCTAGCTTCTTGGCAATCTGATAAGTATTAAGACCCTGGTTATCTTCTAAAAACCCCAGCAATCTGAACTGCGCCTCTTCACCCATTCTTATCCTTTCCTTTATTGCCTGTTTAATCATGTTTTTCTCTCTCTCTTTCTCCCTCTCTCTCCCTCTATGTGTCTATGTATATAAATGTTTCGGTATATATATTCAGCCGCCATATAAAAAATTGAGTAGATACTTACTATGCTTTTAATATTTAAATATGTTGTAAAGCTTGAATGGATAGAAAGATTTAAATATGCAAGGGCCAATCTTATTTTATGCCATTAACCCAAGTTGAAATCGCAACATTAATTGCATTGTTTTCCGCTACAAAAGGTTCGGTTCATTCTCATGTTCCTATCGAGGCAATAACCGCCAGAGTTCGTAAAGATCAAAGAGGCATAATCAAGAAAACCGTTAAAAGACTTGTTAGAAGAGGATTAGCAATTGAACATCCAACCGGCGGAGGCATGACCTATCATATCTCAACTGAAGGAATAAATATTGCTAGAGAATATTTACGCTCTACTTCCTCATCCTTCTAATTTCCATCGCAATCTCTTTTAGCGCTTTATTTTTTTGCCTGCTTTTTTCTATCAGGATTCTTCCCTTGCTGCCCCACCATTCTTTCGGATACGCTTTTTCTTTCTCAATAACTGGACGCAGTCCTAACTTCTCTGCTGCGCTCTGAATCTCGCCCAGAGTCGGAGAAGCAACCGCATCGCTCTTGGAAATCCTGCGCCCTTCTTTCTTCGATTTTTGGGCGTCGATGTAGTTGGTCCAGACAATGAGTTTGTCTCTCATAGCAGTTTCTCCAGCGCATCCAGGCACGCTTCGACTGTATATTCCTCTGGAACGGCGTCTACTCTGATTCCCTTGCTTGCAAGGGTTTGCGCGGTTATCGGCCCTATCGCGCAGACCTTGAGCTTTTCTATTTTTTTCCTGTCGATTGCCCTAAAAAAATTTTTTGCTGCCTGGGAGCTTGTAAAAATTATCGCATCTATTTCTCCTTTCTCCATGGATTTGGAAAAAGCCTCTAGCACATTTTTTTCCGGCATTACGGTATCGTAGAGAGGAACTTCTGTAACTTCTGCTGCTTCCTTTAATCTCTCTATTAAAACCTCTCTACCTATAGAAGCTCTCGCTATAAGAATTCTATTTCCTCTCGCCTTTTTTATTAATTCCTCGGCAAGAACTTCAGTTCTGTACTCCTTTGGAATCAGGGCAACTTTTATGCCCTGCCTCTCCAGGACTTCTTTGGTCTTAGGTCCTATGCAGGCGATTTTGATTTTTTTAAGCGCATCTCCAAAATGCTCGCAAGCGATATCTGCACCAGATGCGCTTGTGATAACAAGCCAGTCATAGGACGATAAATCTATAGAAGCCAATTTTCGAGGAACAATCTCCACAGTAGGTACGATAACAGCGCTCCATCCTCTCTTCTCAACCAGCTTTACAGTGTTTTCTGCCCTTTCCCTTGGTCTCGTGATAGCTACTCTCATCCTAACCTCTAGAAAGCTTGTGCTTCAAATCTCTTAAATCTTTGAGTACAAAAGAACCCTGCCCTCCTCTGTCTCTATCCAGATAAAAAGCTTCGATTCCGAGCTTTCTAGGAACCACGAAATCAAAATTCCAGTGGTCGCCTACGTGAACAATTTCGCTCGGCTTGACTTTTAAAATCTCGCAGACTTTTGAATAAAAGTCAGGAGTCTTTCTAACCTCTCCGAAATCGGAGGTGCTGGAAAAAATGTGAGAAAAGTAGTGCTTTATTTTTTCAACTTCAATGTCAAGAAAATCCCTCGCGGCATTAGAACTGACGATTAGCTCATAATCCTCGCCCAGCTCTTTCAGCACATCTATAACCTCGGGATAAAGCTTCAAGTGCCCCTCGTACTTTTTAATTAAATCTCCGGGATTTTCCTGCAAGCGTAAAACGTCGAACCAGTACTTCGGCAGATACCACCTTATATCTTCCTCGCCTATCTCTGCATATTTCTTCATCACGTACTCTTTTGCTTCTTCAAAGCTAATTCCGTTCTCGCTCGCGTACAGCGCTGGTACGCCCTCCTCCCAGAATAAATCCACAAAATCCCTCGTAACGAGCGTTCCATCAGCGTCGAAAGATAAAACTCTAGCCACTATATCAGACCCATCTTGAGCAGCACTTCGATTATAATAACGCCTGCCGCTGCAAAAAGCACATGCTCCGGCTTAAACTTTATTCCCTTTCCTTCTTCATCCATGTAACGGACGAGACCTGCGCCGGAAGCAGGCATTGAAACTCTGTCCCTTCTTCTCTTAACCATAGCAATCACTATAATGCAATCTTAACGATTTAAAACTATCCTCAATACGGAGCATTATATCTCTGATTTCGTTGATATCTTTGCTGCTGCACCCTCGCCTTGCAAGCTCTGTTATCTCCCCGTTTACCTCTCTCTCAAGCAAAGTTTTCAGCAATTTGTGAGCTTCCTTTATCTGAAGTTCATTAACTTCCTCTTCCTTCAGCTGCTCTCCATCACATCTATTGTAGTAATCGAAGACCGTGCTTTTTGCTATGCCCGTTAAGCTGGCGATTTTGTAAAAGCTCAGCTTGGATTGCCTTATCGCCAGGATTTTTTTAATCTGCTCCCCAGACAGTTTTCTTGGTCTGCCGTTTCTTACAATTTTCTCAATAGCGATTCCATTCTTTTCTAAAAATTCCAGGTTTCTCTTAGGAGTCTGCCTCAGCGCAGTCGGCGTTACAGAAATCCTTCTTACCCCCACCGCGATGCATTTGCCTGCATCCGTCAGACTTATGTAGTTGTTAAAGTGGCACCTGTACATGCTATCCGAGAAGTTCCAACCACATATATATAGGTTGCCATCTGTCGTGGATTAGCAATAAATTTAAAAGCAAAAAAGAAAAGGTAATCTCATGTTCAGGCATAGAAATTAGATGGGTCGTCACCTATGAAAGAAAGGGATTCATAATGTTCGTTCTGACAGAGGAAGGCAGGGAATATCTAGAGCAGGGGCTGCCGGAAAAAAATCTCGTAGAACTGCTGCGGAGAGGTCCTCTGGAACTCAGCGAAGCGCAGGGGAAAATAAAAAATTTCGATATTGCATTACAGTGGGCTAAGAAAAACCGCTGGGTAGAAATAAGGGAAAGAAAGCTTTCCCTTGTCAGCGAGCCGAAGGAATTTCCTGCGCTTGAGGCGCTGAAGGGAATTTCCGAGGGAAGGGAAATCGAGGAAAAGCTTCTCTCAACGCTGCTCCAAAGAAAGCTGATAAAAAAAGAGGAAGTGCTCAGAGCGGAAGAATTCGCCGGCAAAGAGATTACAGCTCTTACTCCTGAGTTAATCAAGAGCAGGTTATGGAAGGAAGTGAAGCTGAAGCCTTACAACGTCGAGGCTGTCGGGAAGAGAATTTATCCCGGCAAGAGGCAGCCGTACTTGCAGTTTGTAAGCAAGGTGAAAAGAAAACTCATTGAGCTTGGATTCAAAGAGATGAGCGGACCGCTCGTGGAGACAGAGTTCTGGAATTTTGATGCCCTTTACCAGCCCCAGAATCATCCAGCCAGAGACTGGACGAGCACATATCAGCTTAAAAACCCCAGATACGGAGGCCTTCCAGGGAAACGCATCGTGGAGAACGTAAAAAGAGCGCATGAAAGCGGCGTTGCGGGCAGCAGAGGCTGGGGGTATAAATGGGACCCGAGAAAAGCGATGCAGCTCATGCCGAGGGCGCACGGCACTTGCTTATCTGCAAGGACTCTGGCAGCCGAGCCAGAGATACCCGGCAAGTACTTCGCAGTGGCAAGGTGCTACCGTCCGGATATTCTTGATGCGATGCATCTAATAGAGTTCAATCAGGTTGAGGGCATTGTCATAGATGAATCGCTGACTCTCAGAAATCTTCTCGGCATTCTTGAAATTTTTGCGAAGGAAATCGCAGGTGCAAAGAAAATTAAATTCTTGCCTGATTATTATCCCTTCACAGAGCCCTCTGTCCAGCTCTCTGCGGAGCACCCTGAGTTAGGATGGATAGAGTTCGGCGGCTCCGGGATATTCAGAGAGGAGCTTACCGAGCCGCTCGGCATAGACGTTCCTGTGATTGCATGGGGGATAGGCATAGACAGGCTCGCGATGTTCAAGCTGGGCATAGACGATATCCGCTATTTATTCACCCAAGACCTGAAATGGCTGAGAAACGCAAAGACGGTGATTTAATGCCTACTGTCGAATTTTCTCTGGAAGACCTTCAGCAGCTTCTTGGAAAAAAAATCACTGCCGAAGAACTGGAAGATGCAATATTATATGCCAAAGGCGAGGTGGAGTCTGTAGATGGAGATGTAGTAAAAGTTGACATCAAAGACACAAACAGACCCGACTTGTGGAGCATCGAGGGAATTGCCAGAGAGCTGCGGGGCAGTTATGGAGTTGAGGAGGGTCTTCCGAAGTTCAGCGTAGCTAAATCCGGCGTGAAGATGAAGGTCGATGCAAAGGTTGAAAGAGTAAGGCCGAAGACTGTTGGAGCAATCGTCAAAGGATTAAGGCTGAGCGGCTATGCAATAAAGCAGCTCATACAGCTCCAGGAAAAAATACACCAAACCTATGGAAGAAATAGAGAGCTTGCGGCAGTCGGAGTCTACGACTACGATACGCTCAGACCGCCGATTCACTACACGACGGTAAAGCCAGAGGGCATAAAGTTTGTTCCCCTCGATTTTGAAGAAGAAATGACCCCGAGAGAGATTCTGGAAAGGCATCCCAAGGGCAGGGAGTACGGACACTTAATCAATAAATTCAAGGAATATCCGCTCATGATAGACTCGGAGAATAACGTTCTCTCGCTGCCGCCCATAATCAATTCGAGCTTAACCGGAAAAATTACTCCAGAGACGAAGAACGTTTTCATAGAAATAACAGGCCACGAGCTTGAGAGGATTTCTGTGGTTTTGAATGTCTTAGCAACTGCGCTGGCAGAAAGGGGCGGGCGCATTTACACCGTTGAGGTGCTCTATCCGAGAAAAAAGTTAGTCACGCCTGAGCTGGGAGCGAAAAAATTCACACTCGATTTCGAATACAGCAAGAAGATTCTGGGACTGGAGCTGAGCAAGAAGGAGGTAGTAAAACTCCTCAGAAGAGCAAGATACGAAGCAAAAATTTCTGGCGGCAAAATATTTACAAAATATCCTGCCTACCGCAACGACATAATGCACCAGAGAGACGTTATAGAGGACATAGCAATAGCCTACGGGCTGAATAAAATGTTGCCCGAGCCTCCGAGGCTTCCAACGATCGGTGCAGCAGACGCAAGGGAAGAATTCTCAGACACTGTCAGAGAATTGATAGTCGGTCTGGGCTTTCAGGAAATTCTTACCTTCTCTCTAACCAGCAAGGACGCCCTTTTCAGAAAGATGAATCTTGAAGAAAAGGAGATATGCGAGATTGCGAATCCGATCAGCGCAAACTGGAGCGTCCTTCGAAACTGGCTGCTTCCGAGCCTTCTCGAATTTTCAGCGAGCAACCTGCACGTCGAATATCCCCACAGAATTTTTGAGGTGGGCGATGCGGTGGAGATAGACGAGACGCAGGAGACAAAAACAAAAACTGTAAGAAAAGTTGCATGCGCTGTTGCAGATACGAAGGTCAGCTATGAGGAGATATCCTCAGTTCTAGACGCCCTTATGAGAAATCTGGGAATGGATTACGAGCTGAGGAAGACCGACCATCCAAGCTTCATTCCGGGGAGAGTTTCCGAGATTTTCATCAACGGTAAGCCGCTCGGAGTCGTGGGCGAGGTTCACCCGCAGGTTCTCAACAACTGGGGGGTAGAGAATCCTGTCGCTGCGTTTGAAATTACGCTGGTTTTTTCTGTTTGATTTCTTTTTCAGTTTCTTCTCCGTAATATAAAATCGCAATCAGCACGAATAAAACTGAGAAGGTTATGTAATAGTCGTAGGTCGGCAGGTTTTTCGCAACGGTGTATACCGAAACCAATCCAAATACAACTCCCAGACCTGCGAAAAGCCAGAAAATTTGCTCCCTCTCCATCTGCTTCTCGAGATAGTACATCGTGAAGAGGATTATTACAATCCCTGCTCCGAGTGCTAGCTTTACCTCCATTTCAATCAGGCAACTTATTGTCTGGCAATGCATTTAAATATATTGCTTTGCCACCTATCCAGTAAAATTTCCCAGACCTGAAGGGCGTTCGCTCTCTGGGAAATTTTAGTAAAGGAGGCGAGCCCCCGAATTTCTGCTAACAACTATTTAGCGAACATTTTATTCGTTTATTTACTTTCTCTATGTCAGATCCCCGCACTCGCAGTACGTCTCGTAGAGTGTGGATAAAAGTTCTCCGAAGCCCTCGCAGGTTTTGCTCGAAATTTTAATCACCCGAACAGGTATGTCGAACCCGTCCAAACTTTTATTTAGGGCAAGTGCAAGGTCTACGACGCTGCCCTTCTGCTTTCTTATTTCTCTTGTCAGCTGTGCTGAATTTGCAAAATTTATTTCCGGCACCAAATCAACTTTTGTAATTACGGGTACAACTGGCACATTCAACCTTAGCCTAACTACCTGAGCCATTAGTTTTAGGGTAACCAAATCTATGGGGTTCATCAGAGTGGCATCCACGAGAAAAATGCCAACAGCGTCTTTAAGCGCTTCAACAATTTTCGGACCGGTTTCCCTGAATACAAACAGCTCCATCTGCCCCGAAGTGTCGATGAGTATAAAATCTCTTTCGATTTTGAGCTCTGGCAGGATTTTTTCAAGGTTATTCGAAAGCAGCTCGTGAACCCTTATTACCGCTGCATTCGGTCCAAGCTTTTCTTTCCTCATAATTTTTCTGATGTCATAAAAGCTACGGATGTCGAAGTCAGGCTTGTAGGGAAGATATCCGCAGGCAGGGTCGAGATTCACAAGCGCAACCGAGTATCCTCCTCTTCTCAGCCATTCCCCCAAGCTACGGGTAAGCAGGCTTTTCCCTGAGCCGGCAGGACCGATGAGCAGGACTTTCATTTTTTCACCCTCAAACTATATACGAATCGCTTTCCCTGTAGCATTTTTCTTTGAAGGGGCAGTCTTTAACCCAGCATGCGAGGTAGGCTGTATGAAGCACTTCGTAGTCTTCTTCATAAAATTCCGCGCTTCTGAACTCCGGCTCATAGCAGCTGTGCCTCTCCCAGGCTTTGACTGTTTTTCCCTCGGTAAGAGCGCAGCTGCCTGTCTCGTCTTTTTCATGCCTCCAGTGCTTGCAGGAGTAGCAGCAGCCCATCTTACACACCTATCAAATGCGAGCCGTCGCAGGTCTTTGCAGTTTTCAAATTAAATCCTTCTCTGCAGGTTGCGAAGGTTATTCCTCGTTTGTCGCAGAGTTCTTTTATGTTTTTGAGTAATTTGAATCTGAGCTCTCTCGGTAAATAA
>JACRDW010000155.1 GCA_016212785.1 Methanobacteriota archaeon
ATACCTGTATTTTATATAGAGCTTAGAAGCAGAGCAAATCCGCTTTCCCTGCTCTCCAAAAATTTAGACAAGCTGCCGAAAAAAGTTGGCTTGGTGACGACAGTTCAGCACATTCATTTTCTAAAGAAATTGAAAAAATTTTTAGAAGAAAGAAAATTCGAAGTTTTTATTGGAAAAGCAAAGGGCATGGCAAAATACGACGGTCAAGTCTTAGGGTGCAGCTTCAGCTGCGCTGAGAGTATTGCAGAAAAAGTGGACTGCTTCGTTTACATCGGCAGCGGCAACTTTCACCCCCTCGGCGTCGCTTTAGCAACTGGAAAAAAAACTTTCGCTTTCGACACCGAAATGAACGAAGTCCGGGATATGGATTTTTTCAAGGAAAAAATCCAGCGCCAGAGATTTGCAAAAATTGCAAGAGCGAGGGATGCAAAAACCTTTGGAATTATAATCTGCGAAAAGAGGGGGCAGAGGAGGAAAAATCTGGCACTGAGGCTGAAGAAAAAAATAGAAAAGCATGGAAAAAAAGCCTACCTGCTCTGCCTAGACGAAATCTCTCCAGAAGCTCTCTTTTCTTTCAGAAAGCTTGATGTTATAGTAAACACCGCATGCCCAAGAGTTACCATAGACGACGCAGCAAGATACAGGCAGCCGATGCTCACGCCAGTAGAGCTGGAAATTGCGCTCGGAGAAAGAAAATTCGAAGATTACGAGATGGATGAGATGTAGCTACTTCAAGTATACTCCACCCAACCTTTTACTGTAGGCACGGAAGTCGCCCGATTCTTTAGCTTTCTCCTTTATTTCCGTGTATTGATAGAGTTTGGAGTCAAATTCATCTGCATAGTGCACTGCCACTGCCTCCGGGAATTGAGGCTCCTTCGGCGACTGATACTCGTTGCTTCCGTGGTGGCTCAGTATAATATGCGAGAGCTTCAGCCTGAGAGCTTCCGGAAATCCTTCGATGCTCTTTATTTTTTTCTGCACGAGCTCATCTCCGATTATTATGTGCCCTCTGAGCATTCCCTCTTCGGAAATTTTGATGTTCGTGGTTACTTTGAATTCCTTCAGCTTGCCGATATCGTGCAGAATGGCTCCTGTTAGAACAAGTTCCCTGTCCATCTTCGGATATATCGAGCACGCAGCCTCGCACAGCTTTACTACACCGAGCGTGTGCTCGAGCAGGCCCCCTATGCAGGCGTGGTGAATGTACGTCGCAGCTGGCGCTTTCTTGAATTCCTCGAAGAACTCCGAGTCGTTAAAAAAAGAATTTATGAGAAACTTCAAATGCTGGTTGCCTATGCTGTTTATAATCTCTCTGAGTTCTGAAGCCATCTCCTCTACGTTTCTCTCGGTTTCTGCGATGAAATCCTCGATTTCGTATTCTTCTGTTTTCCTGATAACTTCTTCTCCTTCATTGATGTCTATTTTTAATTTATCTCTGAACTTTCCTACGATGCCTGAAACGTAAACCACGTCGCCCTCTCTAAAGCTCTCATAAACATTTTTAACTTTCTCTAAATTTTTACCTCCCCAGTACATCGCTTCGATTTCTCCAGTTTTGTCTGCTAAACCGATGACAAACATGAAGCCGTTCATGTACTCCCTCAGAGGATGCCTGTACTTAACCGAAAACTTGCTCTCCACTTTTTTGCCGAACTCTAGGTCTTTAATGAACTGCTTCATATTTAATCACGCAAACCACAAAAGCGCCATTGAAATAACGAAAACTATCCCCCAGACTGCAGAATTCCAGCCCATGACCTTTGAGCCGTCGAGCGGGGGAAATGGGATTAAATTAAACAAGGCAAGCCAGGTGTTCACAAAGAAGCCGATGCTGCCGAGGGCACTTGATATACCCTCCTTAAAAGTAAGCGTCAGAAATGCGATTCCCAGGCAAAGATTTGTGAGCGGACCTGCGAGCGAAATAAGTCCGTTCTCTCTCTTTGAGATTTGATAGTACCTGCTCTCGATGTGCACTGCGCCGGGGGCAGCGAAGACCATTCCAGTAGTAACTGCAAGGAAAAATGCAATTATCAAGCCGGTTTCCCACATTCTGTACTCCGCCCAGTAGCCGTATCTCTGGGCCACAAACTTGTGCGCAAGCTCGTGGAATATAAAAGCAGCTCCAACTGCAACCAGCATTACTACGAAAACTATGAAAAAAGCGATGCCGGAGAAAATGGGGCGGTCCTTCATTATCCAGGCAAAAACGAATCCAATAACAACTGCAGAAATCAGCAGTTCCTTAAGCTCCTCAGCACCGAATTTCATCTGTTCACCACTTTCAGAGGCTCCTCATAGTAAAGAATATTCACTTCGGCTGGGAAAAAGATGCCGCCATAGCTGACTATTTCGCCCTTTGCCTTCTTAAAGTTGTATTCAAGGTCAATCACCCCGCCTATTCTGCCGCCGCTGAGCGCCCTTGCAGGAAATTTCTGGAAAAAGAATCCAAGCGCATTTTGGCTTTTGACAGAAACCAGTACAATGTCGCCACTTCTCACGCCTCTGACCCTAACAGCTGCTTTGAACATCTGGGGAGAAAGTAGAGAGACTGCCAGAAATATTAAGATTTCCCTCTTCAGACCTAAATCATAGAAGGAATAAAATATAAACAAAAATGCAATCGAGATTATATAAAATTTGAAGAAGCTCATGAGTCTCATTTTCTCATCTTAATATACTTTCTATCAACGGAAAAATTATTGTAGGAAAAGAAACGAAAGTGCCGAGCATGCTGCCGAGGTTTGCGAGAGCGGTAACGAGCAGAACCCTGAATGCCCTGTTTCGATAAAGCTCAATATAGCTACTTGTTTTAAACATCTCGGATACGTCCTCGACGGTTACTTTCCTCACCTTCATCTCGGTTAGGCCTGCAAACCAGCCGGCTGCAAGCATCGGATTCAGAGAAGTTAACGGAGATGCAATCATTCCCACGACTGCAGATAAAATGCTCCCTCCCGCCAGCATCACCGCTATAAACGTAGGCGCTGCGTGGTTTAGTACCCACAGCCCAACAGGGCTGCGGAGGGATATGCCTTTATAAAACGCAAGCGCAAACATCGCAACAACGAGTGCAGGTACTCCGAATTTTAATATTTTTGCAATGCTGAATTTTTTCCTCGGAACTTCGAGCAGGGTATTTACTTCCGGGATTTTCCCGGGGTCTGAGAGATATTCCTCGATTCCTTTTTTGTGTCCCGCGCCCACGACTGCGACGATATTCTCAAAATTCTCCTGGAGTTTTAAAAGAGTGTAAGCCATGAAGGCATCTCTCTCCTTCACCAGAACCTCGAATATGTTTGGAGAAATGTTTTTGAAATCTTCTAATATGCTTGAAATCCGCCCTTCTTTTTTCATTTCCTGCATCTCTTTTTCAAGCTCTTCCTTAGACAGAGCGAAAGTGGTGAGCATTTCCTTGAGGACTCTCAACTTTTCAAAAAATCCCATCTTAACCAGTGCCCTGTCTAGGGTAATCCTTACATCCCTGTCGATGAGCGCAACCTTCGCATTCATCTCCTTCGCAGTATCTATCGCAGTAAGCATTTCCTTGCCGGGCTTTACCCCTACCTCTTCCCCAAGCCTTCTCTGCAAAAACGAGAGCAGGATATTTGCGATGAGCACAAAGGAATTTTTGTTTTTTATGAGCTCGAAGATTGGGACATCTTTCTGCTCGAGCAGACCTTTATATCTGGACTCGCAGAGCTCGACTGCAACCAAGTCTGGCTTCAGCTCCAAAATTTTTTTCCTGACTTCGTTTATACTTTCCTGCGATATGTGCGCTGTGCAAACTACAGTAATCATTTTACCACTCTGTATTTCAAAATTAAATCCTCGCCGAGTTTATAGCGCCTCTTCAGCTCGAGCTTTACTCCCTCGCTTATCAGATTAAAACCTTTTCCCTCGACCAATGTAATTGCATCCCTGCCTCCGACGATTCTCGGGGCTATGGCTACTCTGACTTCGTCCACAAGACCTTCCTCCAGCATGCTCCAGTTGAGAGTTCCCCCACCTTCCAGAAGAATTGAGGTTATTCCTCTTTTATAAAGCAAGCTAAGCAGGCGCTTCAGGTCAACTCTTTTTTCACCGCAGACTATGACCTCTGCTTTTTCTCTTATTTTTTTAATCTTGCTCCGCTTCGCTTTCTTTGAAACTGCGATTATTGTCTTTGCATCGCTGCTGAAAACTCTTGCGTTCAGCGGAATTCTCGCCCTGCTGTCTACGATTATCCGGGTTGGGTGCTTTTTAGCTGGAATTTTGTGCACAGTTAGCCTCGGGTCGTCTGCCATTACGGTATTTATCCCGACCATTATGCCTTTCACAGCGCTTCGCAACCTG
>JACRDW010000156.1 GCA_016212785.1 Methanobacteriota archaeon
CAATATATAATTTTTGCTAAAGCATCGTCAAATAATAAATACGATTAAACCCCCACACCGAAATCGAGAAAATCATAAAGGAGCCCATTCAAGGACATGAAAACACCGGGTCGTTAAATCCTGCAGCATCATTTCCATCTTACTGATAAAAATTCGTAGGAGAAGGACTGGTGGATTATTCGCCTTCGTCGTAAAGCTCCACACTCCCTCGCTTGCGCTTGAAGCACCATGGCTGTCCCACGCAACGACTCTCCAGTAGTAAGTGGTGCTATAGGCGAGGTTTCCGGGAGGGTTGTATGTGTCTGAGGACTGATGGTAGGATGCGAGAGGCGGGTTTGTGCTCGTGCCGAAATAAACGTCATATGTTACAGTATCTCCGGGGTCGGGGTCGCCGCTGAACCACCACAGCGAGGCGGTTACTGATAGATTTTTTACGTCTATTTTGTCGAGACTTTATTCCCAGGCTCAACCATGAGTATAAATTATACAATGACCCAAATACAATAAATTTATTAACTCGTTAAATATATTAGAACAATAGATGATACCTGAATATATCCAAGCTGCTTTATCCAAGGCTAAATACGAGGTTATAAGCGACGAGGAGCCTTTTTACGGGGAAGTGCCAGAATTAGAAGGAGTGTGGGCTGCTGGAAAGACTCTCGAAGAATGCCGCAGAAATTTATCTGAGGTCATTGAGGGCTGGATTATTGTAAGGCTCAAGAAAGGACTACCTATCCCGCCTATAGATAACTACAGGATAGAAGAAGCGTTCTCCCACTCGTAGAATTTAATGTTGTTGAGCTGCGAAATATCGAAGCTCGTTTCTGAGAAAATCGTTGAGAAATTTACTGCTCTTTTCTCGCCGAGGTTTTGCACTGAGATATTATAAATAAAATGACCGATGCCTTCTTGCACAGGATACCATGTTACGGTAAGACCGCTTTGGGTAATTGGCTCAGCGCTTGCTGTTTCAAAAAGCAGGAAGAAAAGCAAAACAAATACAATGCTCTTCTCCCTTGTCATTCTGCCACCTCCGATATGGAAACGTGGGGGGGGGCGCAGTATAAATAATTTTTGGTTTGAATTTTACTACCTCCCTTAATCTTTTATACTACAAAATTATAATTAAAGGCATGGCATACGAGTTCCTGGCGGATGAGAAAAGGAAAGAAGAAAAGTTAGGGGGCTTGCTGGGAGAGGCGGTGGAGGAGAGATACTATTTCCTCGATACCCTGGAAAAAGCGAGCGAGCTTGAAAAGGATAAGGACGTGGAGATACTCGAGGAGGGTATAAAGTATAAGATAATCAGGAAAAAAGACGAAAAAATGCCGACCTACATAATCTCCCTTCCGAGCATGACCAAGAAGGATAAAAAAATTTTGAGAGGAGTCGAAAGGCGTGCGATAGCGGAGATAACCATAGACCCTGAGAGCATCTTCGATATAAAAAAGAGGAGAACGACTTTCGTAAAAGAGGTTGCGAGAATAATAGCGCAGGACTACCCCGACATGCTTCCTGAGAAGCGCAGAGATTTTGCAGAGCTCATCGTGCAGGACATGATTGGCTATGGTTTATTGGAGCAGCTGCTTGCAGACGATGCCCTGGAAGAAGTGATGGTGATAGGAACGAAGAAAAGGGCCTACGTTTACCACAGAAAGCACGGAATGTGCAAAACGAATATAGTTTTTGAAGAAGACGCCGAGATAATAAACATCATAAATAAAATAGCGAGGTCGGTTGGAAGAAGAGTCGACATGAGCGCTCCTCTCCTCGACGCAAGACTGCCGGACGGAAGCAGGGTAAATGCAACCCTTCGCCCGGTTTCTCTGGACGGCCCCTCGCTCACCATAAGAAAGTTCAAGGCAAATCCGTTTACCATAGCGGATTTAATAGATTTTAAAACACTCACCCCGGAGCTGGCTGCTTTTCTCTGGCTCGTGGTCGAGGGCTTTGGAGTCAAGCCGGTAAACGTGCTCGTTTCAGGCGGCACGAGCTCCGGAAAAACCACGACGCTCAACTGCATGGGCTCTTTCATTCCCTCCTCGGACAGGGTTGTAACGATAGAGGATACGGCCGAGCTTCAGCTGCCCGTAGAGCACTGGATCAGGCTGGAAACCAGACCGCCGAACATCGAGGGAAAGGGAGGAATATCCATGGATGTGCTCCTCAAGAACGCGCTTCGAATGCGCCCTGACAGAATAATCGTGGGCGAGGTTAGAGGACCTGAAGCGTACGTGCTTCTCGCCTCGATGAACACGGGTCAGAACGGCTGCCTCGGCACCCTGCACGCAAATACAGCCAAAGAGACGATTACGAGGCTCGTGAGCGCACCCATGAGCGTCCCGAAGATAATGATACCGTCTCTCAATCTAATTTTAATGCAGAATAAATTTACCTACTGGGGAAAACTCGTGCGGCGCATAACAGAAGTTGCGGAGATTACAGGAATGGAAGACAGCAAGATTAAGATGGAAATCATATACCAGTACGACCCGAAGGACGACAGGGTGAAGCCGACGGGAGTGCCCTCGACCATAAAAAAGAAACTCGCCGAGCTCAGGGGAACGGATGAAAAGGAATTGGAGGAAGAAATAGAGAGGAGGCAGGAAATCATAGAATACATGGTCAGAAAAGGCACGAGGAGCATAGAGGAAGTCGGCAGACTAATTAACGAATACTACGCCTCGCCTGAAAAATTGTTTGAAAAGCTCAGCGGCAGGGAAACCAAAGAGGAGAAGGCCGAGAAAATCCTCAGGCAAGATTCTTCGTATGGAATAGTTCAACTGGAAGGAGAGAGGAATCCGCTGTACATAGTACCTCTGCCGGAGCTTTCAGGCGAAGAGAAGACCCTGCTCAAGAAAGCAGAAGAAACAGCGATAAATGAAATCGAGGTAGACCCGACGAGTCTTCTGGATAAAGAGAAAGCTGAAGAGCTTTTTCTCAAAAGGGTGCTGGAAGTTATAAAGAAAAATTTCCCGGAAATACCTCCCATGAGACGGGAAGATTTCGCAAGGCTGATTGTTCCAAACATGCTCGGCTACGGTTTATTGGAATTTCTGCTTGCTGACGATGCGCTTGAGGACATACTGGTAGTCGGTACTGGCAAGCCTGTTTACGTTTATCACAGAGAGTATGGAGCATGCAGAACAAACATAACCTTTGAGAGCGAGGACGAAATTTTGAGGATAATCGAAAAAATAGCGAGGTCCGTGGAGAGAAGGATAGACCGGGCAACTCCCCTGCTCGATGCAAGGCTGCAGGACGGCTCCAGAGCCAATGCTACAATTCCTCCGATTGCTATTAACGGACCAAATATAACGATAAGAAAATTCAAAAAAGAGCCGCTGACCGTCGTGAATCTGACAAATTTTAAAACACTTAATCTAGAGGTAGCTGCATATCTCTGGCTGATTGTGGAAGGTCTGGGAATCAAGGCAGGAAACATACTCGTGGCAGGAGGAAGTTCAAGCGGAAAGACTTCCACGCTGAACTGCCTTGCCTCGTTTATCCAGCCTACGGACAGAGTAATAACGATAGAGGATACGGCCGAGCTTCAGCTGCACGTGGAGCACAGCATAAGGCTGGAAACCAAGCCGCCGAATGTTGAGGGCGGCGGTGAGATATCGATGGACGATTTAGTGAAAAATACTCTGAGGATGCGCCCTGACAGGATAATCGTGGGTGAAATTCGGGGGCCTGAGGCGAGGACTCTATTTACTGCGATGAACACGGGTCACGACGGCTGCATGGGCACCGTGCACTCCAACTCTGCCAGAGAGACGATTACCCGACTTACAAATCCTCCGATGAATGTACCTGAAGTTATGCTCCCTGCGCTGGATTTGATTATCATGCAGAGCAAGCTCTATTCAAATGGAAAAATGCTCAGAAGGATTACCGAAATAGCCGAAGTGGTTGGCTGGGAGAACGAAAAATTCGTGCTGAACAACGTTTATGCATGGAATCCAAGGAAGGATACGTTGGAAAGTACCAGCAACCAGAGCGTGCTGAAACAAAAAATTGCAAAACTAAAAGGAATAAGCATGAAAGAGCTGAACG
>JACRDW010000157.1 GCA_016212785.1 Methanobacteriota archaeon
ACCCAGATGATGGCTGAAGACTACCTGAGAATGGGTATTCTAAAGGTTCAGAAGAGTGAACTTCCGGAGCCATATAAGCCGGAAGAGGAGTTCTCTAAGAGTATCCTGGTAGTAGGTGGTGGCATAGCAGGAATTACTGCTGCTGCGGAAGCTGCCAAAGCCGATTATGATGTCTTCCTGGTAGAACGGGGCGAATCTCTCGGCGGCTGGGTTACCCAGCTTTACAAGCAAGCGCCTACAAAACCCCCCTACACAGACCTCGAAGAGCCAGAGATTAACAAGTACATAAAAGAAATTCAACAGAATCCTAAGGTTAAGGTTTATACCTCTTCGCTCATAGAAAAGATAGTCGGTGGTCCTGGTCTGTATAGTGTATTTATAAAAAAGAATGGGACTGTCGAGACCGTCAGAGCCGGTGCTATTGTTTTGGCTTCCGGTTTTAAGCCCTATGACGCTGCAAAGCTTGATCATCTCGGGTTTGGTAAATATCCTAACGTGATAACAAACTATATGATGGAGGAAATAGCCTCAAAGGGACAAATCGTACGTCCCTCTGATGGCAGGCCTGTCAAGGCCGTTGCCTTTATACAGTGTGCGGGGCAGAGGGATGAGAATCATCTGCCTTACTGTTCAGCAACCTGCTGTGTTGAGTCTCTCAAACAGGCGAAATACATAAGGAACCAAGACCCGGATTCAAAGACTTTCATATTCTACAAAGATATGAGAACGCCGGGTCACTATGAGTACTTTTATAAGAGCATCCAAGATGATCCAGGAGTATTTTTAACAAAGGGAGTCGTTAAGAGCATAACAGAGGATGAGAATAAGAATCTCCTTGTCGAGGTAGAAGATACCCTCTTAGGTGAAACAATCGTAGTGAATGTTGACCTTGTTGTTTTAGCTACAGGTATGGTCCCGGTAACAGCCCTTGGCAAGGAAGAACTCTCACCTGGAGTAAAACCTGGAGACGAATTCATTCCCTACGTTATGATTGAATCGGACGTACTGAACCTCGAATACCGACAGGGCGGAGAGGTGCCTGTTCTTTTTAAAGGATATCCTGACTCTAACTTCATCTGTTTCCCCTATGAAACTCGAAGGACGGGCATTTACGCTGCTGGCACAGTAAGAGCTCCCATGGATATACCCTCTGCCATGATAGATGCCACAGGAGCAGCCCTTAAGGCAATCCAGTGTGTTGAAATGACAGCGAGGGGAGAGGCTGTGCACCCAAGAGTTGGAGATACATCATATGTAGAAATCTTTATGCAAAAATGCACCCAGTGTAAGAGATGCACGGAGGAGTGTCCTTTCGGCGCTATTAATGAGGATGAAAAGGCAAACCCGCTTTATAATCCAACTCGTTGCAGAAGATGTGCAATCTGTATGGGTGCATGTCCTGAGAGGATTATGTCCTTTAAGAACTATTCAGTTGACATAATCGGAACTATGGTCAAGAACATCGAGGTGCCTGGAGAAGAGGAAGAGAAGCTGAGGGCTATTGTTTTTACCTGCGAGAATGATGCCTATCCTGCACTGGATTTAGCAGCAATCAACCGAATTCGCTATACTCCTTTTATAAGGGTAGTTCCTCTGAGATGTCTTGGTTCCTTTAACTTGGTGTGGGTGGCTGATGCCCTCTCTAAGGGTATTGACGGTGTACTCCTCTTAGGCTGTAAATATGGTGACGATTACCAGTGCCACATGGCCACGGGAAGCCATCTTGCTAAAATCAGGGTGTCAAAGGTTGCAGAAACGCTCGATAGACTAAAGCTTGAGTCTGAAAGGATTCAAATGGAACAGATATCCATCTCAGATTATTTCAAAGTACCACAGATAATAGACAACTTTTTGGAGAAATTGAAGGAAATTGGTCCCAACCCCTATAAAGGATTTTAGGAGGTAAAAGATGGAAGGGCAAATGATAGCGCCAAATTTGAAGTTTGTAAAGGATGTTATTGCATCGGGTGGAGAATCACTAAAAAAGTGCTTCCAGTGCGCAACATGCTCGGTAATGTGTTCCATATCCCCTGACAAAAAGCCGTTTCCGAGAAAAGAAATGATATGGGCTCAGTGGGGATTAAAAGAAAGGTTAATAAAAAATCCTGACATCTGGCTCTGCCACGAGTGCAACGACTGCACCGCCTATTGTCCAAGAGGGGCGAAGCCAAGCAACGTTTTTGCTGCGCTGAGAAGTCTCAGCATTCAGCACTATGCATTTCCAAGATTTATGGGAAAGGCGATGAGCGATGCAAAATACCTGCCGTTTCTTTTTGCGCTTCCAGTTATTATCTTCCTCGCCGTTCTCCGGGCCATTGGAAACCTGAAAATTCCTCCCGGAGAAATCGTCTTCTCGAAGTTCATCCCGATTAAATACGTTGATACCATTTTCATGCCGGTTGCTGGTTTTGTTCTGCTCTCATTTGCAGTCGGGTTGTCTAGATTCTGGAGAGACATTAAGCCCGCGCCCAAGGGAAACTTCCCGAAGGCATTTTTCTCGGCGCTCATTGAAATACTGACGCACGGCAGATTCAAGAAATGCGGAGTAAACAAAATTAGATATTATGCGCACCTCGGCATTTTCTACGGCTTTGCAGGACTTTTCCTCGCAACCAATCTTGTTCTTGTCTACTTATACGTACTCGGTGTAAAAACGCCTCTGCCTATATCGAATCCTGTGAAAATACTTGCAAACCTAAGCGCACTGCTGCTGTTTGTTGGTATAACCTTAGTCGTCTACAATAGGCTTACGAATAAAGACGCAAGCAGGGGCACTTATTTCGACTGGAATTTGATATTGGCGATTTATGCAGTAACCATATCAGGAATACTCACCGAGGTGGCGAGGCTTGTGAACATTGCAAACGCAGCTTATCCGCTCTATTTTATTCACTTAGTATTCGTCTTCTACCTCATCGCCTACCTTCCGTACTCCAAGCTCGCCCATTTGCTATACAGAACTACGGCGATGGTTTACGAGAAGTATTCCCAGACGATGTGAAAATTGTAGATTAAAGGTTGACGCATGAACCAAAGCATTAGAGTAATAATTGGAGTAGCAGTTATCAGCTCCCTCGTATTTGGATTTGTGCAGTTAAAAGAATCGCAGAAAGAGGAAACGAAGAGCAGTGCAGATTTGATAGCAAGTGCGCTTTCAAAGAAAGGAATATTTGTTGAGGAGATACTTATTACAACAGGCTCAGAGGCTTCGAAGGCGTTTGACGCTGAAATCTTGGGCTCAAAAATTGCACTTGTTATGTTCAGAATTTCAGGCGGAAGCGCTGAAGAAAAGTTAAAGGAATATGTAACCGCTGTATACACAACTTTCGATGCCGACCCGACGCTTGAGGGGGTAATGGCTTTCGATGTTAACTTTGCAGAAGCTTCTGGCACTGCCCTAATAATATATGCCAATAGAACCAGTGCAGAAAGAGTTAGAAACAGCAATCTTGCGCCTGAGGAAATACTCAACGAGTGGAGGCTTATAGAATACACCAGACTCCAAAAATGAAATATAATAAAATCGCATCGGAGCGCATCGAAATACTAATGCAGAGAGCAGAAGAAGCGTTTGCGCAGGACAAAAAGAGAGCAAACCGCTACGCAGAACTTGCAAGAAAAATTGGTATGCGCTATAACGTGCGCCTGCCTAAAAAATGGAGGCGGCGGATATGCAGAAAGTGCTCTGCGTTTCTCAAGCCGGGCAGCAACTGCAGGGTGCGCATATATAAAAGCAGGGTTATTATTACATGCTTGGAATGCAAGAACGTTGTTAGGATTCCCTACGCAAAGGAGGATTGATATGACCATATATGATGTTCCGGCTTCGGTTGTAAAAGATATTGCAGAGGAGCTGAAAAAAATAGAAGCTGTTAAACCTCCGGAGTGGTCGCAGTTCGTAAAGACCGGCGGAGATAGAGAGAGGAGACCGGAGAACGCAGACTGGTGGTATGTGCGAAGCGCCTCGGTGCTGAGAAAGATAAGAATTTACGGTCCTATTGGAATTCCCACGCTGAGAAGGAAATACGGCGGGAAAAAAAACAGGGGGCACAATCCTGAAGCTATGAGGAGAGGCAGCGGCACGATTATTAGAAACGTGATTCATCAGCTGGAAAAGGCAGAGCTGCTCAAAAAAACTAAGGAGGGGAGAGTTGTCACTCCAAAGGGCATCGCCCTGCTGGACAAAATTTCCCATAAAGTTAAAGCAGTGACTCAGGTAAGCGAGGTTAAGAAAGATGCAGGAAGACCTGGAGGAGCTAAAGAGGAGAAGGCTGCTAGAGCTCCAGCAAAGGCTGCAAGAAGAAAGGGCGAAAGACGAGCAAAGGCAGCTAATTGAGCTCCAGAGAAGGTCCATATTAATGGAGGTTCTCACTCCGGAAGCGAGGAGCAGGCTTGCAAATGTAAAGATAGCCAAGCCGGAGTACGCTGTCCAGATAGAGAACCTGCTTATTCAGCTCGCACAGAGCGGTCAGCTGAAGCAAAAAATCGGCGATGCGCAGCTGAAGCAAATCCTTGGAAAAATCTCAGAGAAGAAGAGAGAGTTCAGAATTAGGAGGATGTGATGGAAGAAGTAGCTGTCCTCTACAGCGGGGGCAAGGACAGCTCCCTTGCGGCACATATGCTGAGCAAGTACTGCAAGGTAAAACTTCTTACCGCCAGCTTCGGAATACTCGATTCCTGGAAATATGCGGAAGAATCTGCAGAGATGATCGGATTTGAGCACGAAGTAAAAAAATTTGAGAGAAACATTATCGAAGAGGCTTCGGAGATGATAATCAAAGACGGCTTCCCAAAAAATGGGATAAATTTTATTCACAGGCAGGTTTTAAGCGCAACCGCAAAAGAAAACAAGCTCGTAGCAGACGGCACGAGAAGAGATGACCGGGTACCCTGGCTGCAGCTTAACGAGATAAGAAGCTTAGAAGATACGTACGGAGTGGAATATCTTGCCCCTCTCCGTGGGCTTGGATACAAAACAATAAATAGATTAGCTATCAAAATCTTTAAAATAGAAGAAGGTGAGTCAGAAAAAATTCAGCGCGCAGACTATGAGGCAGAAATCAGGACGATCTTAAAAGAAAAAGGATACGAGGTAAAAAATTTTTTTCCTGCTCACAAACAATCTCGAGTAATAGGAATGCGTAGGTGATGATATGGGTAAGGTAGAGCTACCGAGAAAATTGAGACTTGCAAAAGCTATGAAGCAGAATAGACCGGTGCCAATCTGGGTGGCTGGAAAAACCATGGGCAAGGTCAGAACACATCCAAAGCGGCATCACTGGCGCAGAAGCAAGCTGAAGGTCTAATTGTCAGCATGTCGCAGCCAAGCTTTTCAAACAACTTGACGTAGGGATTGTCCCTACGTCTGTCTTCTCGAATGGCTGCTCGTGCCGACACCCACGTTACACTTGCCAAAGGCAAGTGCTGAGAATCGGTCAAGATTCCGATAGGAAGCTGGCGAGAAATGTCATCTTCCTGGCGGAAGAGCGAGTGAGAAACGAACGGAGTGAGTTTCGAACGAGGGATTGAAATGGAGAGAATCTATGTTGTTCCACTGGGAGACGTCAGGAAGGTTCCCAGCAGAAAAAGGTCTGCAAATGCGGTTAGGTTTGTCAAGGCATTCCTGGCAAAACATATGAAAGGCGATGTTAAATTGGATGCCGCCTTAAACGAAAAGCTGTGGGAGAAAGGCATGCGAAGCATACCTTCAAAAATAAAAGTTAAGGCAACGAAGCAGAAGGACGGGAGTATTTTAGCTACCCTTGCGTGAGCAAGTTCATAAGTCTTGCGCCCACCTAACGGTATTGCGTGAGCAAGTGATAATGTGATTCAATTAATTGCCTACAACAAAAATCCAAACATAGGAGTGATTGGAAAGAGCAACGACAAGTTCGCTTTCGTGCCGGTTATCTGTCCTCCAAGCTTCGCTTCCGCAGTTTCGGATACCATGGGCGTGGAAGTGCACCGCATAAACATTTGTGGAACATTTCTAATCGGCGCAATGCTTGCGATGAATAACAAGGGAGCAGTGCTTTCAGGGCATGCATATAAAGAGGAAATAAACGAGATGAAAAAATTGGACATAAATGTGGGCGTTGTCAAGGAGAAATTCACGGCGCTTGGAAATTTAGTGCTTCTGAACGACAACGGCGCAATAGCCAGCAAGCTGTTCGGTAAAAAAACGATTGCGACGATGGAAGACGTGCTTGACTGCGAGGTGGAAGCCAGAGATATAGGAGGTTTCAGGGCAGTGGGCAGCGCAGGCGTGGCAACGAATAAAGGTGCATTGGTGCATCCAATGGTCAGCGAGGAAGAATTGAAGTGGATTGAAGATATTTTAAAGGTGGACGCAGATATAGGAACTGTAAACAGAGGAGTAGGATTTGTAAGGACAGGGATAATCGCAAACAAAAATGGAGCACTCGTCGGAAACGAAACCACGGGACCTGAGATAGCAAGAATCGAGGACTCGCTGGGCTTGCTATAGGAGGATGTTCATGGTTAAGCTATTCCAAGTGAAGGGAAAATTCTTGATGGGCGAAAAAATGCAGCCCTTCGTTAAGGAACTTAAGAGCGACAGCGAGAAAAGCGCTGCTGAGGCGATATACTCCGAGCTTGGAAGCAAGCATAACACTCCAAGAAATAAAATTAAGATAGATGAAATCAAGGCGGTTGAGGGGTGACTATGGACGAGCATGAAATAGAAAAAACTCTGAACGAATACGAGTACTACCGTGCCCAAGCAGAAGCGCTTAAAAGAAATATGGACCTAATAAATACAAGCCTGGCGGAGCTGGAAATGATTGGGAAAAGCCTGGATGAAATAAAAAAACTGGGCAAGCAAAACGAAATTTTGATGCCGATAGGAGGGGATTCTTTCGTAAAGGCAAGTATTGTCGATGCTGACAAAATACTCATAAATCTAGGCGCAGGCGTCGTTGCGGAGAAAGACATCTCAAATGCGAAGGGCGATTTTGAACAGCGCATAAAAGAACTGGAGCAGGTCAGGGGGGAGCTCGCAGAGAGGTGGCGGGCAGTCTCAAGCAAGCTCGAAGAATTAGCTCCGAAGGTTCAAGAAATTATCGCTTCGCAAGAGGGGCGGAGGGGGTGAAGTTGTTCAATCTGCTTAAGAGAAAGATTTCTGAAGTCGAAGAAAAGACAAAGGCTTTTTTGAAGGGAGAAGTCATCCTCGACGACAAAAAACTGGACGAGCTTTTTTCAGGATTCGAGATTGCGCTCCTTGAAAGCGATGTCGCTCTGGAAGTGTCTGAGAAGATAATTGCAGATTTAAAAGAGAGCCTGCACGGAAGGAAAATTAAGCAGGGCGAGGTTGAGAATCTGATTAGGCAGAGCCTGAGGAGCTCCCTGAGGGAAATTTTTCCTCCTAAACCAGCGAAGCTCGTGGAGCTCGTGAGAAGTAAAAAACCATACGTAATCGCTTTTGTTGGAGTGAACGG